>JAHDHI010000040.1 GCA_020631395.1 Bizionia sp. | reverse complement strand
AATCCATCTTTTTTGCTATAAAAAACTTACCTAAAATTAATCGAACTCAGGTTATGAGTAAATTGGATAAACAACCTTTTCAGAAACATCATGAATACATTTATTCTTTTAAACGTTAAAACGCATAATGCCTGAAGAGACAAAAAAAAGCAATCAGTCCATCTTTTTAAAAGGACCTGATTGCTTGCTAAAACTGTTTTGAAATTGATTTATCTACCCATAAAAACCAACAGCACAGAGATGTCACTTGGAGAAACCCCACTCACTCTTGATGCTTGAGAAATAGTGACTGGTTGTATCTTGTTTAACTTCTCTCTAGCTTCAAAACTCATGGATTTTAGTTTGGAGTAATCAAAATTTGCTGGAATTTTAATGTTTTCTAGTCGAGACAATTTATCTGCATTGTTCTTTTCTTTGTCTATATACCCAGAATATTTAACTTGAATTTCGGCTTGCTCTATCACCTCTCTATCCAAATTATTATCTGTAATATAATCTTCTACAGCTTTGAATTTACGAACATCGTCTATATCTATATTTGGTCTTGCAAACAACTTGAACATCTTTCCTTGTTGTTTTACCGTAGCTGATCCTTTAGATTCCAAAACAGGATTTGCCTCTTCTGGAGTTACACTTGTATCTCTAAAGAACTGAACAAATTTTTGTGATTCCTCACGTTTTTCCTCCATTCTCTTCAAGCGTTTTTCACTGGCCAAACCTAAATCATATCCTTTAGGCGTCAATCTAAAATCAGCATTGTCTTGTCTAAGCAATGTTCTGTATTCAGCACGTGACGTAAACATCCTATATGGCTCTTCTGTACCTTTTGTAATCAAATCATCTATTAGAACCCCTATATAAGCTTCACTCCTCTTAAGGATGAAAGACTCTCTTTCTTGCACTTTCAAAGCAGCATTAATGCCTGCCATCAAACCTTGTGAAGCTGCTTCTTCATAACCGGTGGTGCCATTTATTTGTCCTGCAAAAAACAACCCTTCAACAAGTTTAGTCTCCAAAGTATGCATCAATTGGGTAGGTGGAAAATAATCATATTCTATTGCATAACCTGGTCTAAAGAACTTTACATTTTCGAAACCTGAAACAGATCTCATAGCTTTGAATTGTACATCTTCAGGAAGCGATGTTGAGAATCCATTTACATATACTTCAACCGTATTCCATCCTTCTGGCTCAACGAACAACTGATGTCTATCTTTATCAGCAAATCGATTGATCTTGTCTTCTATGGATGGACAATATCTTGGCCCTAGACTTTTGATTCTTCCATTGAACATTGGTGAACGATCAAAACCTTCTCTCAATAAGTCGTGAACTAATTCACTAGTGTATGTCATATGACAAGACCTCTGATTCGCCAAAGGTTTTGTTGTATCCAAATATGAAAATTTTTCTGGTTTGTCATCTCCTGGTTGCTCACTCATTTTAGAGTAGTCCAAAGAACGCCCATCCACTCTAGGGGGTGTTCCTGTTTTCATTCTCCCAGATTCGAAACCCAAACTAACCAATTGCTCCGTAATTCCCGTAGCAGCTTTTTCTCCAGCTCTTCCTCCTCCAAAATTCTTATCACCAATATGAATTAATCCATTTAAAAAGGTTCCATTAGTCAACACTACGGTCTTTGCCTTGACCTCTATTCCCAAAGAAGTTTTGACTCCGGAAACCCGACCTTTATCCATTACCAATTCAGAAACCATATCTTGATAGAAGTCCAAATTTCTGGTTTGTTCCAAAAGTATTCTCCAATCCTCTGCAAAACGCATTCTATCACTTTGCACTCTTGGACTCCACATAGCAGGTCCTTTTGATTTGTTAAGCATTTTAAATTGAATGGCCGACGTGTCACTAACTATTCCCGAATAACCTCCAAGCGCATCGATCTCTCTTACTATTTGTCCTTTTGCTATTCCGCCCATAGCAGGGTTGCATGACATTTGAGCAATATTTTGAAGATTCATTGTAATCAACAATGTCTTACTTCCCATATTTGCAGCTGCGGCGGCAGCTTCACTTCCTGCGTGTCCTCCTCCAACAACTATTACATCGTACACTTCGTTAAACATAACTAATATGATTTTTCGATTAAAGTGCTTAATTTACAATAAACACAATATCGTTATAGTTTTATAATTTTTAATTCAATCTTGCTTATGCAAATTTTATTGTTCCACGTGGAACACTCTCTGTTTCACACCTAATAATTTGCAAATATACATTGAATTACTTAATTCTCTTTTAGAACCTTAAGATAGAAGTTTTCTTTAGTTCTCATAAGCTTGGCATCTTCTTCGTTCTTGTCTTTGAATCCGCAATAATGAAGAACACCATGGACTATGACCCTATGCAGTTCATCATGAAATGAAGTTTCAAAATCTTTAGCGTTGTCCGCGACTCTCTCTGTAGAAATAAAAATATCTCCTTGTATTCTTTTTCCTACAGAATAATCAAAACTAATGATATCTGTCAATGTATCATGATTGAGAAATTCAACATTTAATTTGTATAAATACTCGTCATCACAGAATACATAGTTTATTTCTTCCTCTTTACAATCCTCAGACGTAATAACATTTGATATCCAATTTGCGATTTCATTTTCGTTGGGTAATGTAAAATCGTTCTCGTAATTAAAACTAATCATCTTTTTGTTTGAAATACTCTTGTGCTTTCTTTTTATAAACTTGCTGCAAAGGTAATGTTTGTCTGTTCAAAATCTCTGTCGTATTAAAATATTCCTTTGCTTTTGGTATTTGATTGTTGGTAGTGTTGTTGAATTCCTTCTTGTTGGTTTCCGATTTACGTTTGGTATCCTGCCCTTGTTGAAACGTTGCCTTTTCCAATTTCAACAACTGGTGTTGTAGGTACATCATTTTGGACATGGTTTGGTTTGTAAAACCCTTGTTTATTAAATCCAATTCGACATCTTCCATTTGCTTGATTAATTTTTTAGCATCCCCATTTCCTCCTTTTCCTGCCAATTTATCCTTTAAGAGGCGTTCTTCCAATGCTTGTCTAATTTGTTGTTGTTGTTGGTATATCTTGTACAGCTCACCATTCAAATCTTCATTGAAACCATCACTACCTTCTTGCTTACCTCCTTTTCCTTCTCCGTTACCTTCTCCATTTTCACCTTCTTTTCCTCCTTTGCCCTTTCCGTTTTTGCCTTCTCCGTTCTTTCCTTTTTTCCCTTTGCCCTTTTCTCCATCTTCACCTTTGTCTCCTTCCTTCTCTCCTTTTCCTTCTTGATCACCTGGTTTTTCTCCAGGCTTTTCACCTTCTCCTTCTTTTGGGTCTCCTTCCCCACTTTTCTTCATTCCATCTTTCATCTGTTTATTGAGTTCCTCTTGGCTCATGATGATGTCTGGCAATGGCATTCCACCCTCTCCTTGCCCCGGTGAAGGCATTCCCATTTGATCTTGCATGTTATCCATTGTGTTGCTTAGAAAATCTGCTAGATTGTTAGCAGCTGTCACAGCATACTGCTGTGCAGAAACTCCGAGGTATATGTTGTTTTCAGCAAGTTGTTCGAGCGCCTTGTCAATGTTGAAATACACTTCTGATATCTCCTTGTTAACACGTTCGGAAATTTTTGGTTGACGTAACGACAATGAAAACAAACTATCGTCTATGTGCTCAAAATGTGAACGCAATTCCTTTTGCTTTCTCAAATACGATGCATATTCATTATGGTTTACCTCAATGCTTTTGAATTGATTCATCACCTCTTCTTCATCAAACGAAAATACAACCAAGTTATCTAGTATTTGTCGTAATGCTTCAATGTCTTCTTGTAATGCTTCTTCACCACTTTGGCTCATTTGCATTTGCATTTTCTGGCTCATTTCCTTCATTTTTTGAGCTGCCCTCTTCTGACTCTTCTTTGCTTTTTCGTTATTTTCCTTCTTTTGCTCATCGCTCTGTGCATTCTCTTTTTTATCTAGTTCGTCCGAAGCTTTTTGTTGTTCTTCCTTTACTGTGTCTTCCTTGTTCTCATCTCTTGGAAGCTGCATCGGTTTTTTGAGCGTTTTGTTTTCTTTCTCTAAATCTTCAAGCTGCTTTTGTATGTCTTCAAATTTCTTGTTTAGCTCTTCTTGTTTTTCCTTTGTGTTTTCCTTTTGCAATTTATTAGCCAATGAATCTTGTTCTTTTGCCAACTTGTCCAATTCGTTTCCAATCTTTTCCATTTTCTTGCTCACATAGTAACGCTTTGTCAACTCAAGCATTTGTTCTAAGCTTCTCTTTTGATTTTTGTTTTGCTTAGATAGCTTTTCTAGTTTTTTGGAAAGTTCCTCTTTGCTGATCTTTTCTTGTAGTTTTTCCAGCTCCTTCAATAATTTTTCATCTTTTTTAAGCTGTTCCTCATTTTCTTTCAAACGCTCTTTCAAATCTTCTTTGAACTGATCTTGTTCTTTATTCTCCTTTTGAAATTCCTCCAGGTTGTTTTTAAGTTTCTTATTGAACTTTTGCATCATCTCCTCTTGTTGCTTCTGACGCTTGATGAAATTTTCAAATTTCTTTTTGTCATTGAAATTCAATTCCGATTTTTCCTTTTGAGTCTTGGATAGTTCTTCAAGATCCTTTTGTTGCTTGTCAAATTTTTCCAATGATTTGTTTAAGTCTTGGATCGTCTCGCTTTGTTCTTTCAATTGTTTTTGCTCTTCTTCCGATTGTGTACGCTTTCTGTAATTGAATACAGCACTCTTAGTGCTTTTGTTCTTTGCCAACACGTCGTTGTCGAAAACCTCGAAATAGAGATCGTAACTTATTCCCTCTTTTATCTTAAGGTCGTTTGGAAACGCACTTATGAATTCATCAAAATTGGATTTCGAAACAGGGATTGCTTCGTATGATTTCTCATTTTCCTTACCACTTGGGTAATATACGAGTTGCAATTTAGTAAGTCCATAGTCATCATTGACTTGTCCATGGAAATACAAGGACTGTTGATCCAATGAATCTATTTGTGACTTTAATTTCAATTCAGGATACTCATCCCTTATTACAGATATGCTGAATGCCAAATTCTCGTAATCTTTGAGTTTTTTGTTGCTTGTGCTTATGCTATAGTCCAAATTCTTATAAATGCGCTTAGAAGCGTTGAAACGGTCTTTAGATTTAACATTGAAAGCCAAGGTATCCTTTGCATAGAGGTGAACCTTGTCGGTCCCTTTAGTCTTCAATTTCCATGTAATGTTCGTTCCTTGCGGCACCACTGCATTACCTGTACTTTTTAAAACCTCATCTCTCTTGTTCGTATACTTCGGGTAATCCAAAACCATTTCAAAACTCAGCAACGTAGGCACTTCAACAACATTTAAGGTATATGGTTTTGAATTGACGTCGTTGGCAGACAAGTTGAAGGTAATGTTCTTTTTGGGTTGTTCGAAGACATACTCGAAAGCACCTGCTCCACGCTGTTGCAAAAAGTAAGTTTCGTCGTTAAATGTTATTTGAGCAGTTTCCGGTATGACTTCTCCTGCCGTCTTTACAACAAGTCTGAATTCCTTGTTCTCTATGGCTTGCAAATTTTCGTTCAACACGAAAAATTGAAAAGGAGCTGGAGGTTCATAGGCTGTTTGATAGTTCATAACACGTTCATAACTTTCACTAAACCAATTCATTTTCCCAAAAACGGCTGAAAGCAATATTATCAATACCGGTAGTGCCGCATATTTTAAATACTTTACATTCTTGTTGAAGTTGATTGCCAACTTGAATGGAATCGGTGTGAGTTCTTTCGATTTCTGATCTATGCTAGCCAAAAGCAATTCCGAATCCGATGTGTTCGCTTTCAATTGAAGCACATTCAATAACTTGTCGTTGACTTCAGGAAAGTGACCTCCTATCAATTTTGAAGCATCCTCATAATCTATTCCCTTTTTAAGTTTAAACAACTTTGCCAAAGGTGTTGCTATGAATTTATAAAACAACCCTGCCTCTACTGCTATGAACAACCAGAACAAAACTGTACGGGAAGATGTATTTAACCATAAAGCTGATTCTATGAGCAATGTTACCAAGAAATAAAGCAACCCTATGCTGAAAAACAATATGACTCCCTTTATCAGTTCATTGGTATAATATTTCCTTATGAACTGTTCGAGCTTGACCTGTATGTTGTTGAAGTTATTCAAATCTTTAAGTTTTAACTCTCTAAAGTACAATTTTGATTTTTACAGCCTGTCGTTTTTAACATCTTTTTAAAGAAGGGTTGAACAACGTAAAAAACAAAAGGTTCCATAACGCACATAAATGGGGCATTATCCTGTAAGTTATGGAGAAGATGCAAAATAACTTTGCCAAACACAAAACTGGCAAAAGCCGAAAAGCCATAAATAGAGTAGGCACAACTTTAATTACTTAATCATGAAAAAAACAACTTTAATCTTAATGGCAATAGCATCCATTTTCAATTATGCATATTGTCAAAATTCATTTTGCGAAACATTCGATCAAAATGGAACAAGTTCACTTGTCGATGGTACAAATGGAAACGATGGTACCATAGTGAGCTATAACTTGTTAAACAATTGGGGAACGCGCTGTGCTAGTCTTGCCTATTACGACACAGATAGCCAAAATGGAACAGGAGATTCCTATCTGTACTTGGATGATGGGGGTTGTAGCAACGGAAGCAGCTGGGCTTTCAATTCTACGGACTACAATGGCAACTGGATAGAAATGATTGGAGAAGATGGGTGCTTTTGCTACGACTTCACTGTCTTTTACATACAAACAGGTACCATAAATGGCAACTCCTTGCGCATATATGACGGCATAGACCCATTTTCTTCTACACTATCTGCTACTTTTGTCCTGAACTCCCCAATAGACGTTGGACAAGGCTGGGTTCGCATTTGTGCCCCCATTGAATTGAGCGATGTTGGTGGCAACCTACCGGAAAACAGCAATGGAAAATGGGTAATAAACACAGGTAATCCTGCAGATTGGGATAATTTGATACAAAATGTCGGCGGTATTGGGTACTCCATAGACGTTGCCAGTGGAGACGAGCAATTTGGAATAGACAACATTTGCATAAGCAACGACTGTACAAGCACCTTGCAAGATGAACCTACAAATGAAGGTTCCTTCTGTTGTGAAGGAGAAAACTTGGTCGAAAACGGAAACTTCGAATTTGGGGACAATGGATTTGGTAGTGACTATGCAAAAGATCCATTGTTATACCCTGGAGCATATAGCGTAGATGACAATGCCAACATATTTGGAACCAACATAGACGACCATTCATTTTGTGCAGATTCATCTCTATATGCCAACAACGATCTATTCCTGTTGATAAACGGCAAAACGACACAGCCTACAGGAACTACAGCCATCGTATGGGAGCAAACGCTAAACGTTTCGCCTGAAGGAGAATACAAACTTTGTGCGAACTTTAAAAACATGCCTCAATGTACTTTTGATGTCCTACCAGAAATCCAGTTCGAAATAGATGGACAACTTTTAGGATGGGAAACAATAAATACTGATGCCAACGATCCTTGTGATTGGTTGCAAATCACCGAATGCTTTACAGGAAAAGATGATCAGGTAAACATTAAGATCCTTTTGAAGGAAGATGGTTTAGGTGACGGAAATGACTTGGCGATAGATGATATCTCAGTACAACAAAAATTGGATCAGAATTTAAGCTTGACTGTTCAAAATCAAGGTAACCCTCAACAAATTACAGGCTCCATAAACACTTTGGATGCAACGGACGATGCATTGCTTGTTGGTGAGACTTGTTTCAACGAAGATGATTACAGGTACTATTGGTTTGTCTATGAACTATCTGCATTTCCTTTCAGTGCACCAATAGATTTTGTGAACATGGCTCCAAATTCATTCTCTTGGTCAAGTAACATTGGCGGGTTTAGCAGTCAATTGCCAACATCGTCAAACCCAAACTGGGATTTAACGACAACATTTCCAAACTACACTTTCGAAGACAACAAACTCTATGTAATAGGTATGTATGTTCCTTCTTGTTGCGATAGCTGTTATGATGAGGCTTGGTCCTATCAATTGACGCTTAACGGCGCAAAGAATTCTGACGACGACTTAGACACGGTATTTACGACAGAAGTCAAGGAGTACATCAAATCATTGTTTAAATCATTCAATGGTTCCATCGAAAGCGTAGATGCACATGAAGCTCCTTTTTCCATTTATCCAAACCCTGTAAATGACTTTATTTCATTTGCTTCAAAGGAGCAAATAACGTCTTACGAGATCTATGACATTCTAGGTAAGAAGATTCAAGCCAATACCTTGAATAAAAAACAAATAGATGTTTCCACATTGAGTGCAAACATGTATTTCTTGAATGTAAGCACTGCAACTGGGAAAAAACACTCTGTAAAGTTCATAAAAAAATAGTCTTTCTAAAAAACATTTAAAAACAACAAAGCCTTTGAATATTCAATGATTCAAGGGCTTTTTCTTATTAAAAAGATCTATTGAATTAAATGAATTCCATCTTGATTTTATAAATCAAGTGCATACAATCTTTCATCTTAAATCTTATCAAATTATCTTTGCAGCAATAAAAACTGAACAATGTCTAAAAACGTTAGAGTGCGCTTTGCACCAAGTCCAACAGGACCTTTACATATTGGAGGTGTGCGTACAGCACTTTTCAACTATCTATTCGCCAAAAAACACAATGGAACCTTTATTTTGAGAATAGAGGACACAGATCAAAACCGTTACGTTGATGGGGCAGAAAATTATATAATAAACGCATTGGATTGGTGTAACATTCCCTTTGATGAAGGACCTGACAGGAACGAAAAGTTTGGACCCTATAGACAAAGTGAACGCAAGCACTTGTACAAAAAATACGCAGATCAGTTAATTGCTTCTGGAAATGCATATTATGCGTTTGATACAGCTGAGGAGTTGGATGCACAAAGAAATCAACATGAAGCGAACAAGCTAACCTTCATATACAATTGGCACAATAGATTGAGCTTGAACAATTCTCTTTCTCTTTCTGTTGAAGAAACTCAGGCCAAATTAGACGCTGGAGACAATTATGTGATTCGTTTCAAATCTCCTCAAGACGAGACATTGCATCTCAAGGACATTATTCGTGGTGACATTGAAATAGACACCAATGTTCTCGACGACAAGGTATTGTTCAAAAGTGATGGCATGCCCACTTATCATTTGGCAAATATCGTAGACGATCATTTAATGGAGATTTCCCATGTAATTCGTGGAGAGGAATGGTTGCCTTCATTGGCTCTACATGTACAATTGTACAATGCCCTTGGATGGGAAGCACCAGAATTTGCCCACCTACCCTTAATTTTGAAACCTACTGGAAAAGGGAAACTAAGCAAACGTGATGGTGACAAGTTAGGATTTCCTGTATTTCCCTTGGAATGGAAAGATCCAAAAGATGGATCTATTTCTAAAGGTTACAACGAAGAAGGTTATTTCTCTGATGCCGTCGTGAATTTCTTGGCTTTCTTGGGATGGAATCCTGGTACGGAACAAGAAATATTCAATTTGGAAGAGTTGATTGGCTCTTTCGATCTATTGCGAGTTAACAAAGCCGGAGCACGTTTTGATCCAGATAAGATAAAATGGTTCAATCACCATTACATGCAAGAACAAAGCAATGATGATTTGGCTGATGTCTTCAAATCTAGACATCAGGAACTCGCTACCATCGATGTCAATTACATTTCATTGGTTGTTGGTCTAATAAAAGAGCGTGCAACGTTCATAAGTGATTTTTGGTCGTTAAGCAACTTCTTCTTCATTACTCCAGAGGTATATGACGAAAAGGCTTCCAAAAAAGCATTTAAAGAGGGAACAAAGGACTTAATGACCTCTTTGGTGTCCATAGTTGATCCCATAATTGATTTTGAAGTAGAGACGCTTCAAAATGACATAAAGGGCTGGATAACCTCCAATGAAATAGGTTTTGGAAAAGTAATGATGCCTTTGCGACTGGCTTTGGTTGGTTCGCTTCAAGGTCCTGATGTCTTCGATATCATGTTCATGATTGGAAAAGCAGAAACCATAAAGAGGATACAAAAGGTAATTGATACATTATAGAAAACAAAAAAGCGACCAAATGGTCGCTTTTTTTATATCCTTTGGGTTGCAATTATAGTTTTATGAATTTTAAAACTTTCTCGTAACCTTTGAATTTCACGAAGTAAGTTCCTGTAGCAAGGTTGGAAACATCCAAACTATTGGAACTCGAGTCCACGCTTTGGCTCTTCATGTTTTGCCCAAGCATGTTGAAAATGGTAACATCATATTCTTGAGTGATGTTCTTGAATGTAATAATACCATTTGTTGGATTCGGGAAAATGGATATCGTGTTTGCTGCAAACTCATCAACACTCAAGTTACAAGTGTATGCAGGAAGCGTATATCCTCTTGCTGTAAATCTATCCGTCATGGCTTGTATGTCTGCACAAGTAAACCCATGAGCAGTTCCCATGTCTATGGCTGCTTGTCTTACGGCAATTGCAGCTTGTTCTTGGTTTGTGCTACTATTTGTCATGCCCAAACCTTCCAAGAAGGCCTTGTCTGTCTTTTCTCTTCCAATGATCTCCCAGATTTCCATCAATGCACTTGCCCATATTTGACCATTATTATGATAGCCAGCTCCAAGTCCTCCAGGATACAAGTTTGGATAAACAGTTGTTCTACCATTCCAGCATGCATTGTGTCCATCCCAACCAAAAACCCAGTTTCTGGCTGCATCTCCTGCACCCCATAATCCTAGACTTCTTTTATATGAATTTGCCCAATAATCTCCACATCCTTCACTTAAACCCTGAATATCATTAGATAAACTTCCATTGGTAACCCAATCATGCAATCCATGACCCAACTCATGCAAGATAACATCTGCATCTTCTGCATCATCAACACAACCTTCTCCAAAACTTAAAGTTCCTCCTCCGTAAGAAGAATTATCTGCTCCATTCCATCCGTGTGGATCATAACGCAAAACACCTCCATTAAATAGAGATACGAGGGTTATACCAAGATCAACATTTACATAACGCATACTTTTGTCCAAATGATAGTATACATTTGCAGCTTCAAAACCTTGTTGATCTCTCGTAAAATGGAAATCACTACTGGCTTGTGTAAACAAACCTGTTGTCGGTGCTTCCACATCTGCTATTTCTACATAGGTTCCCTTCAATTTGTATGTTCCACCAACCAGTTCTATCTCTGGTAAGTTAACTTGAATTCTTGCCGCATCCAAAGAGGCATTTGTAGCATCATTATTATCTTGATATTCTCCTCCATAGGCACTTGTCGTAGCAGTTAAAGGATCTGTATCGAAAACCATAGCAGTTCCAGTTGCCATAGAAGCAGAAGATGACGCTTTCTTTTTCTTGTCCTTTTTTTTACCTTCGTGAAACAGTGAAATATCTTTAGTACTGATAATTTCTCCTGATTGTGCATCCACTATTGTTTCCCAATACCCGTTTAAACCTTCTGATTTGGTTAAAACTCTATAAACCAATTTAGTGAAATCCAATTTATTGTAAACATAAAGCTTCGTCTCTTTTTGATATACATCTCCTTGAATATTTAACGCCACAGCAGCTTTTTGAAATGCTTCATCAACATTAAAAGCTGGGTTTGTATCAATGACCTCAACCGTTTTATCATAAGAACTAGAATGAAAAGTAACTATGTCGTTATTTGATACATGAATAGTTACTTCTGCGTCAAATACTTGTACTCCATTTAACATTTGATAATAACGAAAAGTCTCTCCTGACAACCCTTGTCTGCTAAAAAGCATTTCAAAATCGTGTTCAGGTTGAATTTCCAATACTTCCTTATTTTTGTCAAGCCATCCCAAAGCTATCTCTTCTCTATTCGATTGAGCAGAAATAACCTGTGAAAAACTGAAAAATAAAGCTAACAATAAAAGTAGTTTTTGTCTCATTTTTTTTGTTTTAGATTAATTAATGTGTAATTATGAAACAAGAAAGTAGAGTTACACCCTACTTCTTCTTCATTCCCATAAATTTACAAAATTTAAATCAAAACGTAATCATTGCCGTGATGGCTACCATGGATTGGGTTCCCTTGAACTTGGATTTGTTCGCTTCCAAAGTAAAATCTTGATCGTTGAGTTTGTTTAGAATGTTTGTAAAGCCATAGATATATTGTGCCTTTATCCTAAAATGACTAAAACCCGCACTCAAGCCAATGGCTCCATTGAAATTTACATTTGAAATGTCTGAAATGTCCGAAGCCTTTAAGGTTTCATATCCTGAAATCATATAATTCTCTTGAGATTCATCGGTAAGTTCCAATTTGCTATTGTATTGCAAAACAGGACCAGCATCCAATGTAAAGAAATCATCTACTATCTTAATATGGAACAAAAAGGCCAATTGCGCCGTAAACAATTTATACTCCAATTCTTGTGATGTCACATCTATATTGGAAGTGCGTCCAGATATTCCTATTTTATTTTCAGACAATTGCATTCCGTAGCTCACTCCATACCATCTATGTGGTATAGAAATCGTGGCAGACATTCCCCCAAGCCAGCCATCTCCTTTAGTCGTGGCAAAGTTGTCTGTTATGATATCGAACTGAGTAATTCCTCCAGATAAGCCAAATCCGTTTTTAATTTGATAATTTTGTGCAAAAGAATTTGTAACAAAACCCATTGTAAATACTACTAATAGGGTAAATTGTATTTTTTTCATATTGAGTTGAGGTATAAGTGCGCAAATATAACTTAATTTAGTATCAATTATTTTCTAACCATTTAAAAAAAATCATATGAACTTTTATTTAATTGCCATTGCTTTTTTTGGAGTCATTTTCATAATTTCCTCCATATTCACCGTTAAACAACAGTCTGCCGCCATCATAGAGCGTTTTGGAAAATTCCAAAGCATTCGTCAATCCGGGTTGCAATTTAAAATACCCTTGGTCGATAGAATCTCAGGACGATTGAGTTTGAAGATCCAACAATTGGATGTTATCATAGAGACCAAGACCAAAGATGATGTATTTGTTCGCCTCAAGGTTTCCGTACAATACAAGGTAATTAAAAACAAAGTTGAAGATGCCTTTTACAAATTGGATTATCCGCATGATCAAATTACATCCTATGTCTTTGACGTAGTCCGTGCTGAAGTGCCAAAAATGATTCTTGACCATGTTTTCCTAAAGAAAGATGACATAGCCATAGCCGTAAAGTCGGAACTCAACGAAGCCATGTTGGATTATGGTTATGACATCATAAAGACCTTGGTAACAGATATTGATCCAGATGCCCAAGTAAAGGAGGCCATGAACAGGATCAATGCTGCAGATAGAGAAAAGACCGCTGCTCAATATGAAGGGGATGCACAGCGTATCTTAATCGTTGAAAAAGCAAAAGCAGAAGCAGAAAGCAAACGTTTACAGGGTCAAGGTATTGCAGATCAACGTCGTGAAATTGCACGTGGTTTGGAAGAATCCGTAGAAGTCTTAAACAAAGTGGGGATCAATTCTCAAGAAGCTTCTGCATTGATAGTCGTAACACAACATTATGACACCTTGCAAGCCATAGGAGGTGAAACAAACAGCAACTTGATATTGTTGCCCAATTCTCCACAAGCCGGAAGCAACATGCTAAATGACATGGTGGCCAGTTTTGCTGCAAGCAATGAAATAGGTGAAGCTATGAAAGAAGCTAAACTAAACAAGAAGAGACAGAACAAAGATTCTTAATCCATAGAAACATTGTAAGGAACGAGAAGTAAACCTCAAGAGAAATCTTGGGGTTTCCTATTTGAAAGGGTTTCTTTCGATCCATTGTCTTACAGGGTTCAAATGCTTTACTATAAACTTCAATACTGTATTGGCTATGAAGTTGTTGGTGTGTCTCATATAAATATGCATGGTATTTGGATTTGCGCCAACTGAACTCTTTATTTCCATTGCCGTTCTTGCATATACTATGCGTTTAAAGTTGTTTTCGATGGCAAAACATGCCATGTCATACAACATATTCAAATACATTTGGTATTTGTGCTGAAGTTCTTTGTTGTAACCTAGAAAATAGGTTTCCAGTGTTTCATTGTTCAATATCAAAGTATAAAAACCAATCAACTCTTCGTTCAAGAAGTATCCAAAAACCTTAAAATCGTCTTTCAAAGCCTTTTTAAGGCTTAAAAAATGATTCTCGGACAATATGAAAGAATTGACTCTGGCATTGTCTGATACATTTTTATACAAATGAAACAATTCCTTTTCGTTTGCCTTGATTGCATCGACATCCAATTCCTTTTTAACAATTTCATTGTTTTTCTTTCTTGCTGTCTTGTATCGTCTTTTGTATTTTTTGGAAAGTACTCCGATGTAATCTTCGCAAGTAGACCATTCTTTGGGAATTGAAAACAACATATTGGGTTGTACTTGCACTTTGTATAGGTTGTTGTCTTTAAACAAGTCTATGTTTTCATGAATGGGATCTGTTTCAAAATAATCTTTAAATGCTATGATTCTAACTTTTTTTCCATAATTCTGTTTTATCTCCTTTTTAAGCATTTTCAAAGCCTTGAAAACAGTATTTAGATAATCTTGATAGTTTATCTCCTCTTTTATGAAAAATAGACCGTGTTGGCCTGTATGCATTAAATTTCCAACTACCAATGCATTGCCTCGGACTATTTTGGAAACAATGGTTTTTGCCATCTGTTTGAAACTGTTTGACGATGTGTTTCTGAAAATATCATCCAAGTACATCTCCACTCGTTGTATTACAGCAATGCCAACTAGTTTTTCTTCTTTGAAAATACATAGATAGCATGAAAAGATGTTTTTTGGTGAAGATTGCTCCAATGCTCCCAAAAATGATCTCTTGAAAAAAATATCGTTGTTAGGCAATGCATCCCAAAATTCAGGAAGTTCGTTGACTGTGTTATAAATTTTAAAGTCTATCAATTATTATAAAAAGGAAAAGGCTGAAAAAATAATATAATCAGCCTTTAATTGTGTTAAAAAAGTTACAAATTTAATGCCATCCACAAAGTATCGCTCCCATTATGGTTAAGCATACGGTCCAGAAACCAGCATTGATAAATATATATTTTGCGCCTTTGCGTTCAAACAATGCATTTGTTCCCAAAATAGGAAAAACAACCAAAATTCCAGCTATGAAACCATGGAATGCACCATGCTTGAAGGTTCGGTACGCCGTTCCATAATCTGCCATGAAGGCTTCATAGGATGGTTTTGCTTTTTCCAACTCTCCTCCAATCATTCCCAAGGCTCCTATTTGGTGGTTTGTCATTTGCATGAGTTGTAAAGACAACATTGCAGCAAAAACCAAAGCCAAACCAAAGATTACAGCCATGTTTCCGCTTTTCATTTTTTCTTCTGTCATCCCAGCTGCCTTAATCCAAGCTGTACCGAATACTTTGGGATTATACCAGATAAAACCTACTACTAGTGAAGATGCTGCGGCAACTAAAATTGCCAGTGGGTTAAAAAAATCCATATCAAAATTTTTATTGGTTAGTCTATAAATATAGTAAATCTAACTTTCATTTAAAACTCAATGCTTTTCTAAATAACTTTCGCTTCCATTACCAACAACTCATTTTTATCTTCCAATGCCTTGGCTACAAATTCGTTTATATCATCGTTTTTTGCCATTCCATTTTCCAGTAAGACACCTAGGGTGAGCATTGCTGCTATTCTTGTTCCTGCTTTTTTTACAGCAGTTGCAAACAATGGTTGCAAATCGTCATAATTGACGTCTTTGGCCAACGTCTTTATTTCAGCTTTTACCTTTTGTTGCTTCTCTTCTGGTAAATTGGTATACTTCTTACCCAACTGTTTTATAACATCTATCGATTTTCTCTGCGATTGTTGTTGCTTTGCTTTTTGTTGGTTGTTGTTGGCGTTGTTCTGCTTTGGCTTTATTTTGGCCCAAGAGTCTTTTAAACCCACCGTTTTGTTGAATACCAAATGGCCGAGAGCAGTATCTTTGTCAACATTGAAATAACCTATGCGTTGAAATTGAAATTGCTCTCCCAATTTTGCTTCTCCCAAGCTAGGCTCGACAAAAGCTTCTATTACTTTTAAGGAATTTGGATTTACGAACTCCAAAAAATCCTTATCTGCATGACTGTCTGGTGCCTCATTGTTGAACAAACGATCGTATTCCCTTACTTCAGCCTTGATGGCGTGTTGCTTGGAAACCCAATGCAAGGTGCCCTTTACTTTTCTCAAACTTGCTTCTGTTCCACTTCCACTCAAGGTATTGGCATCATAAGTACAGTGTATCTCTTCGATGTTTCCATTTGCATCCTTTACGACTTTTTCTCCTTTGATTATGTATGCATTCTTCAACCTGACTTCTTTTCCTAGGCTCAATCTGAAGAACTTGTTTCCTGCTTCTTCCTTGAAATCTTCCCTTTCAATGTATAGTGTTTTGGATAAAGGTACTTTTCTTGAACCTGCAGACTCATCTTCTGGATTGTTTTCTGCTTCTAACCATTCTTCCTTGTCTTCCGGATAATTGGTGATAACCAATTTCACAGGATTCAATACGGCCATTACCCTAGTTGCCTTTTTATTTAAGTCTTCACGTATACAAAACTCCAACAGTGATACTTCAATGACATTTTCTCTTTTGGCAACTCCAACCGTTTCGACGAATTTTCTAATTGATGCCGGTGTATAACCACGACGACGCAACCCTGAAATAGTTGGCATTCTTGGATCGTCCCAACCAGAAACGATTCCATCTTCAACCAACTTCAATAGCTTACGTTTGCTCATAATGGTATAGCTCAAGTTTAAGCGCGCAAATTCTCTTTGCTTTGGCCTTAACTTGTCTTCGACAACCACTTGGTCCAAAAACCAGTCGTAAAGCTCTCTATGGGGCTTAAATTCCAGAGAACACAAAGAATGTGAAATTTGTTCGATGTAGTCACTTTCTCCATGTGTCCAATCGTACATTGGATAGATGCACCAATCGTTTGCCGTACGGTGATGGTGTTTCTTTAAAATACGATACATTATGGGGTCTCTCATAAGCATGTTGGGATGCTTCATATCTATCTTAGCCCTTAAAATGTGCTCTCCTTCGCTGAACTCTCCATCTTTCATCCTTTTGAACAAATCAAGGTTTTCTTCAACCGCTCTATTTCTAAAAGGTCCATCTATGCCTGGTTCTGTCGGTGTTCCCTTTTGTTCGGCCATTGCTTCACTTGACTGAGAATCCACATAGGCCTTTCCTTCTTTTATCAATTGTGTGGTCCAATCGTATAAAGTTTGAAAATAATCGGAAGAATAGCATTCTTCTGCCCATTTGTAACCCAACCAACTGATATCCTCCTTTATTGCATCTACATATTCTTGTTCTTCCTTTGCTGGATTGGTGTCATCAAACCTAAGGTTTACAGGAGCATCATATCTTTCACCAAGGCCAAAGCTGATACCGATGGCTTTGGTATGTCCAATGTGCAAATAACCATTTGGCTCTGGTGGAAACCTAAAACGCAAACTGTTTTTGGACATTCCATTTGCTAAATCTTCTTCTACTATGTGCTCTAAAAAGTTGAGCGATTTCGTTTCTTCGGACATCATATTGAATTAAAGCACAAATTTATAGAAATAAAGCGAGATATAAACACAAAAAAGCTTCCCTAAAAAAGGGAAGCTCGTCAAAAATATCAAGGGTTTTACATTTATATATTCTCTCTTTACATCATTCTCTAATTCAATATGTAATCTATTGCTGCATCGATATGTACATCTTCACCTCCTGATACTTGCACTGTCGTAGGTAGGACATTATTGTCTGGTACCATACCAATGCCTTCAAAAGATTGAAATGATCCATCATATGTTATTTCTACATCATGGGTGGAGACCCTTGTCTTCCATTTGCCTCCTCCATTGGTTAAAGTAAAGATATCGCTCCCGGCAAAAATCCCGAATGTCTTGTCTCCAATGGATCTGATATGTGATTGTGTTTTCATTGCCGCAGTAAAGTATTCTGCTGCACTTGCAGTGGAATTCGACGTTAAAAGAGCTACTTTTCCGGTATATTGGAAAGTTCCCGAACTTGAAATTTCATTGTCTTCTGGAAAGACCCCTGCTACGTACCCTCCTTCTACTCTAGCATCTGGATATCCTTCAAATTCTGTCATTGCCCAATCTCCCAAAGCACTTGTAGTACTTCCTGTCGTTGTTTTTATTCGTTGTCTTATCAATTCGATGGGTGTACTATTCGAAAAAAAGCGTCCTGCCAAATAATAGGCATATGGCCCTTGTCCACCTCCATTTGTTCTTACATCCACTATTATACCCGATTTGTCTTGTAAAGCAGTCAAAGCCTCATCTACTATGCTTTTGAAATTGTTGAATTCACTTTCATTATCATTTACTGGTTCGAAATTCTTTGAGTTGATGTATCCTATGTCGGCATTCGCTGCCAAAGTCCCATAAGACAAGTATGGATTATTGACACTACTGCCTACTATGTTCACTTTACTTGGGGTATTGTCCATAATCATTATTTCTATTTCTTCGTTGAAACCTGGCTCGTAAATGGCTTCTTGTGCATTGTTGTATACAACATCTGCATGACCATCTTTTATAATTGTCGTCATAATGGAGTTGAAATGATTGAATAGTTGTGTATCTGTTGTCGTGCTAGTTATTTGTGGATAATACGTGTCGTAAACAGTTTGCCAATCGATGTTCTTTCTATGCATCAAAGGATAATGCCTATCATAAATGTCCCAAAATTCTTGAAATACCTTTTGTTGTTCTGTTTTTGAAACAGTCGTTGTTGATGTTGTTGGAGAATCATCTTTGCTACAGGATGTAAAAATCAACAAAACACAAAGCATCATTGTGTTTATTGTCTTTTTCATAAATTATGTTTTTAAGGTTTGTTTTTAATTGACTGAAACAAGAGACCATCTTTGCTCTTATGCAAGTATTGGCAATTAAGCCTCCACATTGTTAAATTCAATGTTATATTAATCGTTCTATTTTTATTTGAAATTGTGGTAGTTGGGCTGCTAACCAATTCAAAAAGAAATCAACAACCCACAACACTAAAGTCATTTATTGTCTATAGCTTCCATCTGGCAATACTGTTGGAAATTTATATTGTGGATCTGTTAGCAAACCATATGCGGCAGTATCTGTACTTTGCATCAAGGCATTTGTGTTTAAGTCCCATTCTTGGCTAATTTCATCCAAACGATTTTCTTGAGCTCCTAATATGGAACTCATTGCCCAATAAATGTATTCTGTATTCATGCAATTGTAATCACAAGTGGCATCATAATAGGTATACCACGCTTCATCCGGATATGGGTTAGGTATCGTTATGAAATTACCTCCTCTCGCAATGTCCATTGCATTGCTTAAAGAGCTTCCTGCCCCTTCTCCAAAAACAGTAGGATAAGCACTAGCATAACCTGCATGTGTAATAATGTGCCAAACCTCTTCCAAGGCAGCATCAAACTCACCAATATGTCCATTTGAATGCCAAGTTGGGATGGTCTCATCATTTCCCAAATCTTGTCCTTCAGCATCATTTGGTGGTTCTATGTTATCCATGTCTGATTCATTTTTCCACATGAACAAAAAAGCATTGTTAGCTTTCATAGCCGTCAAAACCGTTGGGTTATCTACTACCTCATCTTCATCATTGTCCAAGTATTGAGCCATTAAGTTTGCCGCATGCAGCAACTTGTTGTCCTCGACAGTCGCTACAGCATAGATGGGAATGCCGAAAACCTCTACTTTTCTATTGAAGCCTCCATAGCCAGCGTCGTTGTTTGCTGTTATTGTGAAATTTGGATCGTTTCCTGGATCAATCGTTCCTCCGTTAGATGGATTTGTAGTTGCATCATCGTCCTTTGAACAAGAAGTGCAGCTTATTAGTGTCGTAATGGTTAATAGCACCATTGACTTAGAAAAAAAATTCTTCATGATTATAAATTTTATGTTATTGTTCGTCTTATCGCTATAGATCAGCAAAATAACGGCCAATGCTAAAATTTATTTGTGTAGATATGTCCGACTACTTGCAGTCGGACGTTTTCAGAGACGATTCATACTGTTTTGGTGTGATCCCTTCCAATGTCTTGAAAGCTGCATAAAAAGTTGATTTTGAAGAAAAACCAGCTTCCTCAGACAACCCCAATATGGATAATTGCTTTGCTTTGGGAGAATTCAACAGTTTTTTGAATTCGGTCACCCTAAAGCCATTTATAAATTGATAAAAATTGTTTTTTGTGTGCTCATTTATAAGTTTAGAAAGTTCTCTTTCTCTTATCTGGAGTGTTTCGGATAGATTTCGTAGATTCAATTCTCTATTCGTATATAGTTTTTCGGTTTCTATTCTTTCCTTCAACCTCATGAATTCTTTTTTTCTTTTATCAAAGGCATCGTTCGTTTCATTCTCTGAGATTTTTTCTTTTTCAATGACAACAAATAATTTATTTTTAAATATTTCCGATTGGGAAAATCCATTGTAACCAATCCAATACACCATGAAAAAAGTGAGAATGGACGATAAATCTGCAAAATGTTCAATGATATCCTCATTTTTAATGCTTACGATGTCTTCTATTATCCACAATAGATGAAAACCCAAATAGATGTATGCTATGGTTTTTATCCATGAGAGTGTCTTGTGTTCCAAATCTGAATAGAAATTACTCACATTGTCTTTGTGTTTTTTTAGTATTTTCAATATGTAAACCAATATTGAAATGTTGAATATGTAGTCAAAAAACACAAAGATTTCCATATCCGCTCCCAAATAATCCAACACATTAATTGAAACCCCTGGAATGAACAACAATGCATACCATTTTTTCTGTGTATTGTTTACTGTCTGATTCACATACAATAACAATAGTGGAATAGTAAATAAAACAGTCGATTGACCTATATTGAATTCTTCAGAAAAGCCTTGTGATACCGTTCCTAGTATCTCTATGGTCAAGCTCCATAAAAACAACCCTAAAAATAGATTGGCTCTTTTATTGTTCGATTTCACCGTTAAAAACAAAAAACCCAACATTAAAGCCGTCGAAACTGATAATACATCTATTATGGAAATAAGAGAAAGCTCTAAATTCATTAAAAGTATTTTGTTAAAAATACTATCTTTTTAGATAACTTTGCGCGTATAAAATATATTAATGGGAATTATAAAAGTTGAGAACATCCGTGTGTATGCTTACCATGGATGTTTAAAAGAAGAAACAAAGATTGGTAGCGATTATCGTGTAGATTTGAAAGTCAAGGCCGATTTGCAAAAAAGCGCCACCACCGATTCCTTGAAGGACACTGTAGACTATGTTTTTTTAAATAAAATTGTAGTTGAAGAAATGGCCATACCTAGCGCACTTTTGGAAACTGTCGCAAAACGCATTTTAAATCGTATCTTCTCTGAAGATAAATTAGTTACCAATGCCACCATTGCTGTAAGCAAGATAAACCCTCCCATTGGTGGCGACGTGGAAATGGTAACCATTGAAATGAATCAAAAAAGAAAAAACAACGAGTAATAGTGTAAAAGCTTAATTTTTTTTACATTTGCCTTCTCGTTAACTTAAAAACGAAATTATGGCGTCGTGGCCGAGTGGCTAGGCAGAGGTCTGCAAAACCTTGTACAGCGGTTCGAATCCGCTCGACGCCTCCAAAACCTTCAAGTCCTACTTGGAGGTTTTTGTTTTAAATCTCTTTTTTGAAAGCTCCATAAAAGGTCTTTCAACCCAATAAAAAGAAAGAAAACTAATAAAAACCACCATTGGAGAAACCAAGAGCATCAACAGACAATATTCACTTTCAGAAAAACTTCTCATCGTTTCCATACCTATGACATAATACCCAATCACAAATAGAATGATGCAATGCAACAAGTAGGTGCTATAGCTTATTTCCCCTAAAAATTTAAAGGTAACATTCTTTAAAATTCCAAAAATATTATTACCCAATGCAATGATAGTAAAGGCAATAGAAATAATCAACTTGCAAAGTATTGAATAGGAATTTTGGAATTGAACGATTAAAATCAAGCATAACAAAACCAAAATGCTAAAATAAATGTTATCAAAATTCAATTTTCGCTTATTGTATTTTTTAATGAATGGGGCAATTGCTCCACCTAAAAAAGATAACAAATGATGATAACCATAACCGTGAAAAATACTGAACACCACAATAAACGACAAACTGATTATTACAATAGCTACGGAGGGTTTCCTTTGTGATATGAATATTGAAAACACAGGTAAACTAAGGTACAGCAACCATTCGTAAGGAAGCGACCAAACTACCCCATTTATGTAAGGTGTAAGATGTACATTGTTTATTATAGGCTCACCAAATATGGTAAACCCTATCCATTTTAAAATACTAATTGCAAATGCATTGAAATCCACCATCAATTTCCAATTGCTAATTTCCATGACGCACAAGAAGAGAAACAACAAACTCAATAAATACAAAGGACCCAACCTCAATAATCTAGAAGCATAGAATCTCTTCCAATTGAAACCTTCTTTCGAATTCAAAAGTTTGCTTATGAACAAAAAGCTGGAAATCATGAAAAACAAAGAGACACTCGTCTGTCCCAGCTGAACATAAAGATTGGATTTAGGCAATTCCCAGGTTCCTGTTTGGACAAAGACATACCATATGCTAATGTGATGAATAAATACACCGACTCCCAAAAAACCTCTCAAACCGTCTATGCTGTCGTATCTATTCGATTTTGGCTTTAATTTATATGCAATGTTAATAACATAGGCCATTACATAACATGTGATAAAGACGATTACAGCAAATAAAGTATGGGTAGTCATCAATGCCTTTTTATTTTAATAGTTGCTCATTCTGTGATGAAATAATCTACCAACAACATCATAGTCAATAGAATTAAACCAAAAGAGATTAATATGGCCCATATGTCCAATGTTGTATTTTAAACAAGAATCCAATGACAATGAAAACCAAAGTCACCCTTATTGGCAACGTCAATGCTTTACGCCTAAGTCTAGTCACCTAGTTTGTCTTTTATGGGGTTTATCTTTTCTAGTTTTTCCTTGTTTTTTTCATACGCATCAGGAAACAACCCTTGGGTAAGCAACAATATTCCAAATCCTAAAATGAATAGGGCAACAATTTTCTTGGTTTTGAAAATACGTCTAGGTGTAAGCTTGTTTCTCAATCTTTTTGCTGCAAGAATCTTTACTATGTCCGTAAGAAAATAACTTACCAGCATAGTAGATATGAAGATGACAACGCCATTTTTAGAGGTTGTAATGGAGTTTCCTATAACCATGAATCCAAGCCACCCAATCAAGACCCCAATGTTTATGAAATTAAGTAAAAACCCTTTGACGAATAGTTTCCAATACTCTTTTTGTATTTCTACCCTATGGTATTCCTTTACAATGGATCTAAACGACTTAGAGGTCTTTAAGAAGGAAATAATTCCATAGACAATTAACAAAACACCTCCAAAGATTAAAAAATTAGGGTCGTCCTTGACCTTATCCAATAGATTGTTGGTACTATAATATGCCAACAATATAAAAACTACATCTGCCAAAATAACACCTATATCAAATATCAAAGCACTCCTGAAGCCTTTTGTGGCACTGGTTTCCAGTAACACAAAAAAAACAGGTCCTATGGTAAATGCCAATATGATACCAAAAGGAATGGCTGCTAAAATATCATCAAACATATTGTAATGTGGGTTTGTTACAAAGTAAAGAAATAATTTAAAAACAGTTATCCAAATTTATATTTAATAGTAGTTTTCCTATTGTACGGTAAATTTATTTTCTGTTTGAGAAGTTATGCGCACAAAAAAAGCTTCAGTAATAAAACCAAAGCTTTAAATGTGTTAACTATAAATTCCTACAATTAATTTACACGTTTTATCCTACCTCCAAATGTCGTGTTCTTGTTCAAGGTACTTGGATTCCCATATACATATATGTTTCCTCCAGCTGTCACTTTTGCATCGACTACATCGGATGTATTTACTTCTGCTTCACCTCCTGTTCTTATTTTTACAGAAGTGTTTTTAGTTTCAAATTCCTTTCCTTCGTATATACCTCCAGTATTTATGACAATGGTTTGTGAATTTGCTTTTCCACTGGTTTCTATGATCCCACCAGAAATTGCCTTGATAGATACCTTATCCACATTCAAACCAATTTTTAGTATGGCTCCCTCTTGTGCTTTTAATTCTATCTCATCTTGTTCCATCAATTCATTTCCAACGATCTTGGCACCTTCATTTCCATCTATTACCTTCAGATCCGTATAATGTACTGCAACGAATGTCTTGGATCCGTTAAATATCTTATCGAATTTCATCCTAACCTTCAAAATTCCATTTTTATTTACTATCTCTACATCTTCGACATCATCTCCAGAAATGATGACTTTGTTTTCGTTAGATTTGACTAGACTTATGTGTATTAGATCAAATACTTTTACTGTTGTAAAATATCCTACCTTCTTCTCTTTTGGATTTTGTGCAAAAGTTGTGAGTGTTATGAATAATAGTAATGTCGTTGCTATGGTTTTCATTTTGTTTTTTTATTGTTTCTATTAAAGAGCAATCTTTTTTTCAATTGTTACAGTTTAAATTGAAATATCTATCATCTATTGGATGAATAAAAGAACAATAATAACAAAAACTATGTCTTTGCTATGCTCACTGCTGTTCCTGTAACGGAAACCATCAATGTGTTTGAATTGGCCAAAGCTTCTACATCTACACTAATTCCAACTACAGCATTGGCGTTTAAGGCTTCTGCATTGTCCTTTAACTTTTGAAAGGCTTCTTCTTTTATCTGTTCCAAACCTGCTGCATATGCCTCATAGTATTTGGACATTTTAAACATATCCTTGAAAGACATGTTGTTTCCTTTGTGAGAATAACTCGAATTATAGGAAATACCTGTTACTACACCTTTGTATTCAACTATTCTTGAGCCTTCTACCGAATTTGTCGTGGTCAATATCATATTTTTAGTTTCTTTATGAGTAGCCTTAATGGTCAAATTGTTACTCTTTGGTCTAAATTTTAATGAAGCACATATATTAAACGTACTTGAATCAGTTATAGTCTTCCAAACATAAAAAACCTTGAATACAAAATATATTTCATATTCAAGGTTCATCATTTAAATTGTTTTCTATTATTCTTCTGCTTTACCTATTAAATCAAAATCCAAGTGGCGTTTTACCAAATCTGCCTGTTTCACCTTGACAACTACCTCATCTCCCAATTGATACATATTCTTGTTTTCTTTACCTATCAATGCAAATTGATCTTGGTCAAATTCATAGTAATCATCCTTTATGTCCCTAGTTCTTACCATTCCTTCACATTTGTTGGAAATGATTTCCACATAGATTCCCCAATCTGTCACACCAGAAATAACACCGACGAATTCTTCGTCTTGGTGATCTTGCATAAAACGAATTTGCATGTATTTAATGGAGTCCCTTTCTGCCTTTGTTGCTAGATATTCCATATTGCTTGAATGCTTGCATTTTTCTTCGAAAATTTGAGCATCAGCAGTTTTTTCTCCATCCAAATAACGTTGTAACAAACGATGTGCCATAACATCGGGATAACGACGTATAGGTGATGTGAAATGGCTATAATAATCAAATGCCAAACCATAGTGCCCAATGTTGTCCGTAGTGTATTCGGCTTTGCTCATTGTTCTAATGGCTAGCGTATCTACCAAATTTTGTTCTTTTTTACCATTTACATCGGACAATAGTTGGTTTAATGAAGAAGCTATGCTTTTTCTATCCTTAAAGTTCAGCTTGTGTCCAAATTGGGAAACAACACCTTGCAATGCAGCCAATTTACTTTCATCTGGTTCATCATGCACTCTGTATACAAATGTTTTTTCAGGCTTTTGTTTTCCTATGAATTCTGAAACCTTGCGGTTTGCCAATAGCATGAATTCTTCAATCAACTTATTGGCATCTTTGCTGGTTTTGAAAAAGACCCCTATTGGATTTGCATCTTCATCCAAATTGAATTTCACTTCAACCTTATCGAAGGAAATCGCTCCAGACCTCATACGCTTGCCACGCATTTTTTTCGCCAACTCATCCAATTTTAACACAGCTTGTGCAACTTCTGGCGCTGCTTTGTAGGCTTTGCCTGTTAATGAGACTTCACTAGGTATGCCATTGTCTATCTTATCCATATTTTGGACGATATCTCTACTATTCAAAGAAACATTGCTTTCTATGATGGCCTGCGCCTCTTCGTAGGCGAAACGGGCATCCGAATATGTCACCGTTCTACCATACCATTCTTTTTTAATTTCTGCTTTGTCATTGAGATGAAACACTGCCGAAAAGGTAAACTTCTCCTCGTGAGGTCTCAATGAGCATGCATTGTTGGAAAGTATTTCCGGTAACATGGGTACAACCCTATCCACCAAATAAACGGATGTTGCCCTTTCATAGGCTTCATCATCCAAAACTGTACCTTCCTTTAAATAATGAGATACGTCCGCAATATGTATTCCGATCTCATATAAGCCATTATCCAATACTTTGAAGGATAATGCATCGTCGAAGTCTTTCGCGTCCTTAGGATCTATCGTAAAGGTCAAATCCTTACGCATGTCTCTTCTTTTGGCTATTTCTTCTTCATTTATGGAAGTATCTATGTTATTGGCGTATTCTTCAACTTCCTGTGGAAATTCATAAGGTAAACCGTAATCTGCCAATATGGAATGGATTTCCGTATTGTGCTCTCCTGGTTTTCCCAAAACTTTGAGTACCCTACCATTTGGTGAATCTGATTTTTCAGGCCAATCTTCAAATGATACCAACACCTTGTCTCCATCTTCAGCCTTGTTTATCTTGTTTATGGGTACAAAGATGTCCTTGTACATTTTATTGCCATCTACCACCACAAAGGCATAGTTGTTTTTTGGATGTATCTGTATTACACCTACATATTCACTCTTTGCCCTTTTTATGATGTTGGTTATCTCACCTTCTTGCTTTCCTCTTTTTCTACGCTTGTAAACATATAATTCTACCTCATCACCATTCAATGCCTTGTTTACATTGTTTGAAGCAATATAGATGTCATCCTCGAAATCATCACAAATCACATAACCAGATCCTTTTTGGGTGGCATCGAAAATCCCAGTATGGTATTCTGTATTGTTAACAATCTTGAATTTACCACGATCGACTTCTTCAATCTCCTGTTTGGATTTTAGTTCTGCTAACTTCTTTATGATTTGATTTCTGCTACTAGCATCGTTTACGCCAAGTTTGGCTGCTATTTGTTTATAATTGTACGATTGGTTTCTATCTTTTTTTAAAATACTTAAAATCGTATTTGTAAGGTTTGAAATCTTATTGTGTGAAGGTTTCCTTTTTTTATTTCTTGTCATTTATTTCTTCTTGTTTCCACATCATTGGTGGAAATCTTATTTAATTAATTCTCTTAAAGGTATTGATAGTTTCATGTTCGGGATGAACTAAAATTCATAGGAAGTGGATTTAAAATGGAATGAATTCTTTTTAAATCAATCTATTAAGATTACTGCAAAGCTACACTTTTAATATTAAATCAATATTTCTTTAGAATTAAATTAATAAAAACAGTTATCCACACATATATATATTAATATCTTTTTCTTTTAAAAATTTAAAAAAAATAATGATGCTTATTATTGCTTGTTAATAGCGGTATAACTTTTTTAGTTTTTGATTTGATATGTTTTCTAACCTACTCTATCAACATGTTTTCAAGTTATTAAAGTATTCATTTTCAATAGGATTTTCAATACTATTAACAACTGTTGATAACTCATATTCACAAGTAAATTTTAATAAGTATTTTTAATTTTCGTGTTGGTATCTGCTATTTTTGAGCTGAAAAATCGAACAAAAAAAACGGCTAACTTTTTTGGTCATCTCATTTCAATTCTTGTTTGTCAATTTTATCGGATAAACCTAATAAAAGTTTTAAATAATAATAATAAGATATCAACAAGTAATCCATATCATGATGTGGAGTAATTAATAATTTTTAGCTTTTGTTGATAACGTTCATAACTTCCTAATACTTAGAATACCTTGATTTATTTAATGCATGGTACTTTCAAATATTGGAAATTGATGAATTGACATGAGTATTTGAATGTTTCAAATGGATTTCAAATTTAATGGGTATTCATAATTAGGAAGATTTTATTTATAGTAAGTTGCTATCAATTGTTAACTTTGGAAATTAATAACACAACTTGAGGTTTCCTACTTTACGGAAACATTTTTAAAACATGAAAAAGATGACTATTTCTATTGGAAACGATCACGCAGGAACAGATTATAAATTTGCAATTGTAAAGCATTTGGAATCAAAGGGTATCATTGTTAACAACTATGGAACCAATGCAAATGATAGTGTAGATTACCCAGATTTCGTACATCCCGTGGCCAAGGATGTAAAAGATAAGAAATCGGATTTTGGAATATTGATATGTGGAAGTGCAAATGGTGTGGCCATGACGGCTAACAAATACCAAGAGATTAGAGCAGGACTATGTTGGACCAAAGAAATAGTATCTTTGATCCGCCAACACAACAATGCCAATGTATTGTGCATTCCTGCCCGTTTTACAGCAATACCACAAGCCATACAAATGGTGGATGTCTTTTTGGAAACGGAATTCGAAGGGGGAAGACACCAAAATAGAGTAGATAAAATACCAGCACATTGTTAAAATGGGACATTCGCACTCACATAATCATTCCCATGATGAATTGAAAGGGCGAAATCTTTTTATATCCATACTTTTAAACATTATAATCACAGCTGCTCAAGTGGCAGGAGGGTTGATATCCGGAAGTTTGGCTTTGCTAAGTGATGCACTGCATAATTTTAGCGATGTCATTTCTTTGGTGATAAGTTACATAGCCAACAAGCTAGCCAAGAAAAAAGCCTCTTTGTATCGCACCTTTGGATATAAGCGTGCAGAGATTTTAGCAGCTTTCATCAATGCTGTCACTTTAATTGTCGTAGCAATATTATTGATTTTCGAGGCCATTGAACGATTTAAAAACCCACAAGAAATAGAATCCAACTTGGTGATTTGGCTGTCTCTTCTTGGTATAGTAGCAAATGGAATTAGTGTATTGTTGCTTAAAAGAGATAGTGAGACAAATATGAATATGAGAAGTGCTTATTTGCATTTGTTTACAGATATGATGGCAAGCGTAGCCGTTTTAATTGGTGGATTGTTGATGAAATTCCATCAAATTTATTGGATAGACAGCGTATTGACTTTTGTCATTGCATTGTATTTGATATGGGTAGGTTTCGATTTGTTGAAAGCATCTACGAAAGTACTGATGTTGTTTACTCCCGACACCATTCCTGTGAATGAAATAGTTGAGAGGATAAATGAATTTGAAATGATAAAGAATGTACATCACGTGCATGTTTGGCAATTGAATGAGGAAGAAATACATTTTGAAGCACATATAGACTTTGAAAAAGATATCACCTTGTCTGAATTTGATAAGATTCGTTCTGAAGTCGAAGCTTTGTTGTTTCATGACTTTGAAATTAATCACGTCAACATTCAACCTGAATTTGGAAAGGATGATGTAAAGGATGTTATTGTTCAAGATTAATATGAATTAACAAACATTATGATAGATATAAAAGTTAAGAGCTTCCAAGAGCTGACAACCAAAGAATTGTATGATTTGTTGCAATTGCGCAGCGAGGTCTTTGTCGTAGAACAAAAATGCATATATCAAGACATAGATGGCAAAGATGAAAAAGGATTACACGTCATAGGTTTCAAAAACGAAGAAATAGTGGCTTATACACGCGTATTTAAGCCTGATGATTACTTTGACAAGCCAAGCATAGGTAGAGTAGTTGTAAAGGCTTCAGAAAGACAATTCAAATATGGTTATGACATTATGGAAGCATCTATTGAAGCTATAAAGGCATATTTTGACACCACAGAAATAAAAATTTCTGCACAAACCTATTTAAAGAAATTTTATAACAATTTGGGTTTTACCGAAGTTGGCAAGGAATACTTGGAAGACGACATTCCACATATAGAAATGATCAGAAAGTGATTAAATTAAAAAACCTCGCTATGACAAGCGAGGTTTTTAATTTCAAAAGCTATTACCTACTAAAATAACGCTACTTAGAAATATGTCTTATTAAAAGTTCAACTCGCCTATTCTCACTGCTATTGCCACCTAGATTATATTGTCCTTTCAAACCTTGGTATCTAACACGTCTGGCATCAACCCCCTTCTTAACCAAATAATCACGGATAAATTTTGCTCTCACTTCGGATAAATTGAGTTTTCCTGTTTCTCTGTCCCTTGATTCTTTACCATTTTCCGTACAACAAACATGACCATTTATGGTAAAAAAAATCTCTTTGTGCTCTACTAAAAAGGAAGTTAGTTCCTTTAGTGTGCTCAAGGATTCAGGAGTTAGATAGCGTAAACCTTTTTTAAATTTTAAACCATTCAAGTTAATAAGGTCACCTTTCTTTACATCTTCCCCGTAAAAAGAACCGGCAATTAGTTTTTTAGGAGCAATTAGGATGGTTACCTTTCTATTCAAAGACCTTAGTTCATTAAACAAGGTTTTTTGTGTAGTTGTCAATTGTATTTCTCCCTTACCATTGGTTCTTACAATTTCAGGTTTTTTGTCGCTGCCTCTATATTTGACAATGATGTTTCTAATTGCATTTGCTCTCTTGTCTGATAATTGTTGGTTGTATGCAACGCTTCCTCTATCGTCACAAAAACCAACAATAGACATTCTCTCTATGTCTATGTTTTTCGTTGCTTTGATGAAATCCAATAGTTTTTGAAACTCTTCTTTGGATATGTCGGTGGCATTTGTATTGAAAAATACACTGTGACTTAATATGCCTACAGGTTTTTCTTTGGCAGAAACACTACTTGCAAATAATAATAAAACTAATAAAAATACTACTCTTTTCACCTCTAATTGTTTTGGCGGCGCAAAAGTAGTGACGGATATTAGATTTTAAAACATTTTTAGATAACCATCAAAAATATTAGGTCTAAAGGTAAAACAGATGTTAAGTGGTGATTTTTTATGGATGAAATACACGTTTTTAAAGTCCTTAAATAAAAAGTGTATTGTGAATACTTTAAATAAAAAGAGGTATTTAGCGTTTAAATTGATTTAAAAAAGCTAAAAATGGATTTTTGTTGAAAATACTTTAAAAAAATGATTAATCGTTTTTACCTACGTAAGTTATTAAAATCTCTACGCGACGATCGTGTTTTGCTTCTCCTCCAAGGGGGAATTTTCGACGTAGACCAACATATTTCATTCGCTTTTTGTCTATCCCTTTTTTGGCTAGATAGTCATATATGTATTTTGCACGAGCAACGGATAAGTTTCGTTTTCTTGTTTTTTTGTCTACCGCATCCCTACTCATTTGTGTACAACAAACATGACCTTGTATGGTAAAATAGATGTTATCATGTTCTAGAAGTAGTTTGGCAATTTTTTCAAGGGTTTTCTTGGATTCTGAAGTAACGTAGCTATAACTCGTTTTAAAGTATATTTTTTCCAAACGAATCTTGTCTCCCTTCTTTATGTTTCCTTTTTTAATGTCCTCTGTCGTCTTTGGACCATCATCTATGACAACATTCTCTTCCGTTGTGGCCGTTTCCTCTATTTCAGGTTGCTTTTTGGAGACTATGATTTCAACCTTTCTATTTAATCCCCTAATTTTGTGTACTTCTGTTTCATTTAGTATTTTCAATAGTATTTCCCCTTTCCCATTTACATTGGTAATTAAATTAGGGTCAATGCCATAGCCCGAAAAAACCTCCTTTATCTTGTCTGCTCTGTTTTGGGACAACTCTTGATTGTATTTGTCGGTACCTCGATCATCACAAAAGCCATAGATGGAAATTCTTTCTATTTCGATGTCGTCCAAAGACGAAATGAATAGAAGCAATCTGTTCTCTTCTGTCAAGGGAACGTCATATCTATCCGTATCAAAGTACACATCGTGAGTAATCTCATCTTGAGAAGATGCGAGGTTGGAAATTAGGAATAATAATATAAATAGTCTCTTCATGATTATAGATACATCATTAAATATACCAAATTTTCAATTGTTGAATGTTTTTTAATTTAAATATTTGTTGTATTTCGATGGACTTGATAGTATTTCCGTTGCTTTTTTAATTTCTGCATTATGTATCTTGTAATAGTCATACAGACCTTCTCGATATACATATCGCTTTACGATTTCATCCGTCAACAATCCAACCAATTGAATCTTGTTTTCATCAATGGCCTTCAATTTAGAGTCATTTAGGTTTGAAATTAGCCTATTGTAGTCTTTTTGTATGTCGTCATCCAGTTTTTCCGTCTTTGCGACCTTTAAAACCTTCGAAAGCGATTTTTCCGTTTCCGTTTCAAACGAAAAGTTAGTGGTCTTCAAATAGTTTTTGAATGCGGTAAAATCGGAGTCCTTGAACTCGAAGGTGTTTATGTCTTCTATCTTATGGTCATAATAGTATTTCGTGGCATAGTCGAAGATGCTTTGGTTGTTCAATATGGCCTTCGTTATTGCAGAATTCTTTGAGTAGGCCAAAACCTCATCAGGAAAAACACCACCACCATCAAATACTTTGCGACCATTTTTTGTTTTGAACTCGTTGTAGTCTTTTTGTTCCACGCGAATGGCATTTCCCTTGTCATCCTTGTTCCAATAGTCCAAAGCTTGTATACAGCGTCCAGAAGGCGTATAATAGCGGGAAATGGTAACCTTTAGTTGTGTGCCATACGTTAGTTTCTTTGGGCGTTGAACCAAACCTTTTCCAAAACTCCTTGAGCCGACCACTACGGCACGATCCAAATCTTGTAGTGTTCCGGATACTATTTCACTAGCAGAGGCACTACCTCCATTTATCAATACTACAACCGGTATTTCGGTATCTATGGGATCTTTTTTTGTGTAATAGGTCCTGTTGTATTTTTTAACCTTGGATTTTGTGGTTACCACCAACTGTCCTTTGGGAACAAATAGGTTTACTACATTTACGGCTTCACGAAGCAAACCTCCAGGATTTCCTCTTAAGTCCAGAATAATTCTTTCCGCCCCTTGCGCCTTTAAATCTTTCAAGGCATAGCTAGTTTGTGAGGATGCTTTGGTGTTGAACTTTCTAAGAACGATATAACCAGTTTTTTCATCTACCATCGAAAAATGAGGTACGGCATCAATTTCTATTTCAGAACGTTTTACTGTGGCTGTGTTTTCTTTTCCTTGTCTTAGGTAGGTTACCTGAAAAGAGGAGTTGGGAGCGCCTTTCAAAAGGTTTGAGGCATCATCTTTGTATGTGGATATCAATATGTCCCCTACTTTTATGATTTCGTCTCCGGCTTTTAAACCCGCCTTGTCTGCTGGATAATCCTTGTATGGCTCTATGACTACGAGCTTGTCTTTCAATGTTCTTATTCTTGCTCCTACACCAGTATAGTCACCAGTTCGTTTTATACGTTCGGCTTCAACGTCCTGTTCATTGTAAAAACGTGTGTATGGATCCAATTCGTTAAGCATGTTTTTAATGGCGTTGTCCATTAAGTCTCCAGGATTGGTCTCGTCGACATAGTTCATGTTCAACTCTTTGAATAGTGTGGTGAATATTTCTATTTGCTTGGCTATTTCAAAGAAATCATTGTTATAGGCTTTGAAAGCGGTTCCAGTGAATAGAATGGAGAGCGCTAGGACAGGAATGATTAGTTTACGTTTAAGAATTGTTTTCATCTGTTCTTTTTTATTTTTTATTAGTCAGATGGAATTTGCCAAAATCATAATTTCGACTCATTTCATAGATGGGTATTCCTACTAAATTATCTAATTATTTGAAATACGGACATTAAATTTACTAAATAAAGCTTTCATTTTAGTGCTTATAAGCTTAAAATCGGGCTTTTCTTTGCCAATGTATAAAATCATGAACGAATAATCATCAATGTTGTTGCCTATTAACATATTTTTATTAAGCCTGTAGTTTTCACGCAACAAGCGCTTTATGTATGTGCGATCCACTGCTTTTTTGAAATTTCGCTTACTTACGGAAACCCCAACCTTCAAACCAATGGTTTCGTTTTTCAAATAAACCAACCGCAAAGGATATGCCGAAATGCTTTTACCTTCGACAAACAATTTACCTATGGCTTTTTCGCTTTTCAGCTTTTCGGTCTTGTTATAAGTTAATTTCATAGGATTTAGAAGTAAAGTACATTCTAATTTTTTAATGCTTTGTCGTTAATGGATTCTTTAAGCTCGAACAACTGACTTTCCAATTCGTGCAATCTATCGTACACGTCCACTGGTTCAGGCATTTGTTTTGATGCAAACATGGTTACGTACCACACTTCCATGATGTCTTCTATGTCTATGGTATAAGTTGGATAATTACCATCTTTGTTGTCACTTTTTAGAATTAGCTTTCCACGTTTGTCACTTCTGTTTATAACGCGTTTTAGGACAATCCCATCATTTTTGCTTACAATGACGTAGACGCGGCCATCTTTTACCTCACTTAAATTTTCAACGTATTTTCCAAATACCAAATCACCATCAAAAAAAGTGCGTACCATGGAATTGCCTTGTACCTCGAAGCATCTAAAGGTTCCATTGGTAAGTTGTGGCATATGGAATGATGGCAATGTTTCTATGTATTCCGTGTCTCCGTAGCCGTCTAGATACCCAGCACGAGCCTTAATGGGAACGTAAACCACATTTTCTTCGTTGTCTTGGTTGACTGCAATAACTTGAGGAACTCCAGAATATGTTTGAATTAGTGACACATCATCTTTTAACATTACAGTGCTTCTACCAAATAAATAATCTGGATTTATATTGAATTCTTCAATTATGGCCGAAAGCACATCATATCCTGGTTTCGTTTTCTTTCGAGAACCATCCGCTTGAGGTCTTCCGTTAACTATACTATCTATGGTGGTCCCAGTAACTCCAATACGTTTTGAAAAAGAAAAGTTATTAAGTTGGAAGTGATTAATTATCGCTTTTATTTTTTCATCAATGGTGTCCATAAGCTGTTTAAAATTAAATTAAACTTTTTACAAAACATTATGTAAAATGTTTGTTTTAGTTTGTAAAATGTTTTATATTTGTAGTGTAACAATGTTGCTAATATACAAAATTATCTATAAATCAAACATTTGTATAATAATCTAGCAACAATTTCTTGATTTTACATAAAAGACGTCTTGAAAATCAAAACGACGGATAACTATTCAAACATTTTTTTGAATAGGGTGGAGAGTTATGCCTTTTATTATTAAGGCTTTGTATTAAGTTAAACCTGTTGGAAAAGCGAAACGATGACAGTTCTTGATAACAAGAACCAAATAATGATTATAAATTTTAAAACAATTAGAATGAGTAAAGAGATTAAACAAAACCTATTTAGATTCGTAACCTTACGTAATCCACAATTAATAGACAAAAAGGAAAGCCATCCGGGATTTGTGTATCATCCAGACGATAATTATGAAAGAAGTGTTTATTCTGAGGTGCTTTCAGAGACAGATGAAGCAAGTAAAATGGCCTTGTCAAAAGCAGTGTCAGATGAATTTGTTCCTTTGAAGGGAAGAAAAGGCGTAAAAGACTATAGGCAAACCATATATGACTTTTCATTATGGTTGATGCGTAACAAAAACCATTTGTCGTACAAAAGCATAAAATCAAATGCACAAGGAGTAGATAATTTGACGACAGAAGCACTTTTGGTTATCTGGGACAATTTGATATATCAAACGATAAACAAGAAATCCGTCTATGTGAGGGAAGCTTTGATACAAGTCTTGATAGCAGATCAATTCTTTAAGGCGTTCAAAGATTTCTCTGCTGGTTTATCTGGAGATATCTTGTTCACGGAAGATCAAGAAAAGGAGTTTGTTCGTAGAGCCAATGCGAGTGTTGTAATTTCGAAGGCATTATTGGCTGCAACGACGATAAAACCAATAACAAAGGAAAAAAGGGTAAGCATATCTAAAATCAAAGAGCTTGAAAATGCTACTGATGTTGCGTTGGCAAAAGAGCGAGTACAAAGATACCAAACCTTGGTTGAAGAGTTGAAAAGTGTCGAGACCAAGTATAAAAATGAGAATCAAGTCAAGTATGAAAAAGCTTTGACTGACTATAACCAGACGATTGAAAACCTTTTGAAAAAGGTGGAACCGGTAATTGTAGAGGAAACCAATACCAAAGGAGAGGTTTCAAAAATAGAAACATATCCGAATTTGGATTTGCCAAAATTTGTTTTCAACAAGGAAGCGGCAATCAACAAGGAATATTTGACGAACAAGATTTCCAAAGACTCATTGGCTATTTTGGAGGAACAAGGTTTGGATGTCCATAAGGATTTTTCAGAAGTGTTTGATGCAGTAAAAACAAAAGTCAAAGATGAAAATGAAATTATTCTTGGCAAGGCGCCTAAACAAATAAAAACGCTCAAAGTAGGAGGGGCAAGCGTTACCGTCAATCCGAGTTTGGAATCCGAACCATATGATTATAACATTAGCCCATTACACTCGATAAATCCAGGAGGGTTGAGAAATATCAACATGTTGATATTCAATTACGTTCAAGATTCTCAAATAACGGATGTATCCTATAAGATCACTTTTAACAATGGTACGGAAAAAACAAGTACGGATTTCACCATATTCAATTCAGGAACAACGCAAATTTTAAGATTGTTTCCAAACTTGATTGCTTTTCCATTGGGGACGCTGTCATACACATTAGAAGGGGAGATCACATTGGAAGATCAAACAAAGCTTAGCTTTAGTAAGCTTGTAAAAATGAAAAGCAGACACAACTTTGGAATGTTTGATTTGCAAAATGATGATTCTGGTGACAACCCTGTGGATTCTCAGGTATTTGGAGTTACCAACCTGGGAATAGCCGACTTTAGACGTGTGGAACAAGAAGTATGCTGTTATGTGCCTGGGGAAGTATCCCATATAGAAAACATCATGGCGCGAGAATACAAAGAACGTGCAACGAGAAGTTTGAACAGCATAGAGACAACCAGTGAAGAAACCTCGGAGCGTGAAACGGAAAAACTTACAGATACCACAACAACGGAGCGTAATGAAATGCAAAGTGAAGTATCTTCTGTAATCAATGAAGACAAATCCAAGAACTATGGGGCAAACGCAAGTGTAAGTGGCAAGTTTGGTACCACAAGTTTCAATGCAGGAGCACATTTCGATGCGTCATCATCCAGTTCCACATCAAACTCCAACAGCCAAGCACAGACGTATGCACAGGAAGTCACGGAAAGAGCCATGGAGCGTATTGTGCAAAAGGTGAGCAGCAAGCGTACATCCCGTATATTGAAGGAGTTTGAAGAAAACAACAAGCATGGTTTCGATAACACGAAGGGAGACAAACATATAACAGGAGTATATCGTTGGGTGGATAAAATCTACAAGAATAAATTGATAAACTATGGTAAACGTCTAATGTATGAATTTGCCATTCCTGAACCAGCGAGGTTCCTTAAAGATGCATTGATTAAAAAGGCGAATGATGGACAATTGGATTCAGGTATCATTTTGCCAGTAGAGCCAGTAAAACCTAGTACGATAGGTTTGAATTCAGCTACCAACATAAGTGAAAGCACCTACCAAGGCTTTGCGTCCAAATATGCTGCCGAAGTCAGCGCTCCAGTAGATCAATACTTGAAAATTGGTCGTGCTTTTTCCAAAGACGATCAGAGTTATGATGCCAAAGGATATGCATTTAACGACATTGATGTTCCAGAAGGATATTATGCAACGTCGGGAACAGTTAATTGGGCTGTGATCCAGAAGAACAATTCACATAAGTTCATGTCCATTGGGTTGGGAGATTCAAGACATTCTGTAATTGGAGGATCTGGAAGTACGTCTTTTTATAATTTTTCTGACATCTATAAAAAGAATATCCCATTCTCATTCAACACTTGGTACATTCACTCAGGGCATTTCAATGTTACGATAAACTGTACAAGAAGCAATGAAGAGTACAAGCAATGGCAAAATGAAACATATACTGCGATCATGGATGCCTACAACGATCGTTTGCGTGAGTATAACGAAGCTATGGCCGCAAACAACATTGTTCCAGACAACGATGAGAAAGTTTCTTTCAATCCGGCCTTCAATAGAAGTCTTGAGAAAAAAGAGTTGAAACGCATTGCCATCGAGTTGTTGATAGATCAAGACAGAGTATCCAAAAACGATTATGTGGACGATTCTTTGGTCAAGGTTAAAAACGATGAAGCCTTCCATGCACATGCGGCTACGGTGAAGTTCTTTGAGCAAGCCTTCGATTGGGACATTATGGCTTATGTCTTATATCCGTATTTCTATGCGAAGCAATCGGATTGGAAGACATTGTTCCAAGAAACAGACGTTGCAGATCCTATTTTCCAAGCCTTTTTACAGTCGGGTATGGCAAGAACGGTTGTTCCTGTGCGTCCAGGGTTCGAAGATGCGGTAAACTGGTACATGTCCACGGGCGAAATCTGGAACGGGGAAGGATTGATCACAGATCAAGAAGACGATCTTTACGTGTCCATCGCAGAAGAAATGCAAATTGTGGAAGGAGAAGTGGAAGATACTTGGGAAACACGTTTACCTACGAGTTTGACGGTGATACAAGCTGGATCCATAGGTTTGAATGTGGAAGGCCTACCATGCAATGTGGATTGTGATGACTTTGCGTTGTTCGATTCTGATGGAAACCCAATATTGGATTCAAACGGAAACCCATTGACAAACAACCCTATAGAGCAAACCGATGTTTTGATTGGAGGAGCCTCTGGGGTAGGAGGAACTGGTACAGAGCAACTTAAAATGGTCGAGTTTACCTTTGTGGACAACACGGGAAGCAATTTTGCCAATATAGGGGAGTATGATGCAGAAGGAGCCTTTCCTTTGGTTTTCAAATGCATGGATCAAAAAATAGAGATTCAAAGAGAAGCCCAATGGCATGCCTCAAACAGCGTTGGTGTAATCTATCAGAAATTGGCGGAACAAGTGTCTTTGATTCCAGGAATTCAGGCAAATCAAGTCTTTAGTAAGAAAGGAGATCCATTGGGAATTAGATTCAAGGTAGAGATAGCCAAAATTCCAACATTCACATTTGAGAAATTCGTTGAAAAAGGAGCGTTCTCCGAACCAAACCACGATTTATTGAAGCTAATCATCAATGATACTGCTGTAAAGGTGATATCTCCTACCGTGTATTTGGATAGAATCTTCGATAAAGCAAATACAGGGCTCAAGGAAGCAGAATTAAACATCAATTTACCTATCGATAGGTTTTTGGTATGAGTCAAGTAAAATTGGAAATGATATGGCAACACGAGAAAGTGTTGCCATACATTCTCAATGATCTAAAAAAGCAAATAGAGACCATCACAACAGTACATGGTATTGTGTTGTATGGTAGTCGTGCAAAAACGAACATTGAGAATTGGGACACTTTAAAAGGCAAGGATTGGGATGTTGTGGTGGTAACAGATTTTCCAATAGTCAATACTCAAATATGGACTCAGGATGAAAACTACCATATAGACTTGAGGGTCATTGATAAAAAAAGAGCGGATGAAATACTGGGGTTTTTGAAACAGACCATAGAATTATATCCTGTGAATCAATTGAAACAGCCTTTTTAACTCAAAAATTTCAAGTGTAATTTAAAAAAAAGAAAGAATGAACAATGCAATATACAATGAAACGATTAGAGATATGACACATGTGAGCAAGTTGGCGTCTCAAAAGTTTTATAATAGGACGGCTCCGGAAATCTCACAAATCTACTTCCCACAATCTGACCAAAAAAAAATCAAGAACATCGTGGTTGAAACAGATGCGGATACAAGTGGCAAGCTGTTGGAATATGTGACGAAACGGGTGTATTTCTATGACAAGAACAACAACAACAAGCTGGATGATGATGAACAGTTGGCCTACAATGCTTACATATACACGTCAACAGATGCCATAAAGTTGAAAGAGACATATGAAGTGGCCGAAGCAGGGGAAGACGATGTCTTGATTTTTGTAGAAGACAACCAAGGAGACGTAAGTTCCCAGTTTTGTAGAGCTAGAGTTGGAAAAAATGTTTTGAGCAACTTAAAGAATGCAGGCCATTTATACAACAACAGGAAACTTTTGGCAAGAATAAACGAACATGCCCCTATCGATGAAGCCGTTTTAAATGAATTGTTGAAAAAGGGAAAGATAGAGAATACCACGTTGAAGGTGTTGGAATTCTTGTTTGCAGTTCCGGATTATCTAGGCCCTTTCAGTCCAAATACTTTTGTAATGAAAGGCTTGGGAACTATATGTGAGGAGATTGCAAAGTTTATAAACAAGGTAAAAGTAGACGATTACAGGTGGAACCCCCAAGCTAAAAAACGCAATGAGGATGGGACAGAAGATGAAACACATGAGTTTGCTCCTTTCCTGTTTCCCTTTGTGACAGAAGCATTGGATAGCATTGATGATTCCAAAGTAAATGGATATATGCAAAAATCCATTGCAGAATTGAAAACCTTATACGCTTCTCAAGATCAAGCCATTCAAAATTACGTTAAGAATGTGGATGTCGGCCGCTTGGGCAATGTGCCAATTTATTTTCCCTATGGAGGTTACGTGAACGTGGAAGTGGATTTGGTTCCGGATTCCATAGAACTGTTTTTGTTTAACAAGTACTTGCAAGTGAAAAAAGTGATAGATGCGGTATTTGAGAAATTGGAAGGGTTTGATTTCACGGACCTCATCAAAAAAGGGATTACCACGGCCAATGCATTCCTATGTGGTGTTTGGAATGGTTTGGTAGATGCCATTTCCGGTATTTTCGTGCTTTTGGAAATGGTGTTCAAAGCCGCCGCTGCAATGAATGATTTCAGGCAAAACTTCAGTACGGAATTTCCAATATTGTTGGAGTATATCGATAACTTTACGGAAGCATTGAGTAGCATAGATTTCAAAGAGCTCTATACACATCTAAAAACAAAGTTGTCAGATGCATCCATAGGAAGCATATCTTTGGAAACGATTGCTTATTTTAGTGGAGCGTTCATTGGGTTTGTAATAAGCCTGGTTATAGAAATAGTCGTAGGGATTCTATTTACAGGTGGTACGTTGAGTGTAGCGGCCGTAATAGAAAAGCTAGCGGCCATATTTTCAGGATTGCTCAGAGCAGGAGCCAAGGTTTTGAAAAAGACATTTGATTTTTCAAAAAAATTGGTGATCAACACCTTCAAGGGGTTCAAAAAGTTGTTGCAAGGTATAATAAACCTCTTGCGTAAAGGGACAGCAGGTTTTAAGAAAATGATTGATGATGTGTTTTTGGCTATTTCTAAAGCAAAAAGTATCGATCCTAATAAAGAATTAATTGATAGTTTTATTAAAAGCATAGATGAATTATCGAGTCTTATAAAGGCTTCTAATATAGAAAACCATTACTCAAAAGTTAATTTGAAAAAATTGCTAGAAATAGCAATAAAAAACAATTTAACTAGAGATGAGTTGCTAGGCTTCATAAAAGTTGGAAACATAAAAAAGATTAATCTTTCAGATTTAAAACGGCAAATGAAAAATTATGCTAATGTTGTTTTAAAAAGAGGTTACCCATACAAGTTTAAAAGTTTAAAGGAGTTTAAAAGATTTAGCAAAGATCTATTAGATGAACTTAAAAAAGTTAATATCCCCATAGATGATGTTAGAATACAAGGGTCTGTGTTGAGGAAGAAATTCCCTAAGCCAAAAGATGTGGATTTAGCTGTTTTTGTAAAAGATGATATATTTAATAACTATCTTAGAAAAGCTTTTAAAGGAAAGGTGAAACTTGATGGTAAAATTATTGATATAGAAAATATGTCTAGCGATGCTTTGTTGAAATTGGCAGATGAGGTTTTTGATAGTAAAAATACTAATGCTATTTCAAGAACGTTTGCTTATGCTATTAAGAATGCCAAAATAAGCGCATCTACGAAGCCTAGAATTATTTTAGGACATAAAGATGTTGTCAGGAATTTAAATAAAAAGTATCCTGATTTAAATATTGAAGATATTTCTATTCAAAAAACAGGAGGAAAATTAGAACTTAAACCAGATTTAAAAATAAAATAATTATGGAAAAAACATTTATATATAGCGGATATATTGAAACAGATTTAGATAATGTTATTTATATTTTAAAAACTTTTTTAGATGCATCCAATATTACAGATAGATATGCTGTAGATATAGAAAGAGAAGTTAAATATAGAGATGAAAAAATAGACATTTACTCATACAAGTACTCAGAAAAAGGGAGTTTATTTCAAGTAGAACTCAACGGAACGAATGAAGAAGCTCAAAGCTTTATTGATACAATAACTGAAAAATTAAGAGAGGATTCAATAGTTCATCAATTCGAATGGAATGAGGTTGATGAAAATGAGGATCAAGTAGGAGAAGAGTTTGAAATTCGATTTCCAGAAGATTAATTACCAGGTTATTAAGTAATAGTTATGCTTTGCTAATAAAACATAAAGCCTAAAAAAGCTCTTACATCTTATAGTAAGAGCTTTTTTAAATAGTTGCTCCTTAATATCAACTTAGATAATTGATTACCAATAAAATAAGTT
>JAHDHI010000039.1 GCA_020631395.1 Bizionia sp. | reverse complement strand
CTAAGCGAATAACTAAATGAAAGCAAAATTAACAATAAGGTAATCTTTCTCATTTATAATTAATTTTTTAAAGGGTTAATTAACTTTTTCATAGCCTTGGGGCTTGAAAAAAATTTTATTAGTTGCATACAATGTATACTAATTCCATATATTATAGAACTAGAGATAGACGTAATGCAGCCTTTTTCGATGAAATGAATGGTTGTTAGTTTACCATATTCATTATTTTATAAGATTTTAACAAATTACTTACTAATATCTAGTTTTCTTCTAACCTCATTTCCGAAGGAATCCAAGACAGTTATAGTATGTTCTCCTTCCTCTGGGACTATGGCCATATCGTGAATATCCTTGGTGGTGCCTACAAAGGTTTCGTCTACATACCAAAACAATGTGGTTTCTGGTTTTGAGTGTGCCATCTTCAAGATGAGTTCGTTGGTTTTTCCATCAAAATCCTTGGGTAAGAATATGGAACTGGATTCTTTTGGGTATATGAATTGCATTGAAGCTGTCGCACTTGCAACACAATCGTTCCTGTAAGGAGGCAAAGGCTTGTAAAACGGGTTTTTAACTTTATAATAGTACTCCATTAAAGGAGGTAATACAAACCATGACTTGTGAGAAATAACGTTCAAGTTCTCACAGGATGCATTGACTTGATATTGCTGATCACCATCCAAATGCACCAAGATGTGATATGGGCAAGGCTTCGTTTTAAGTCCGTTTATTTGGATGTATTCTTTTTTGACTTCTTCACAATTTGGATTGGCACGATACCCACTCTTTGTACAAATATCCACTTCCTGCATCTCGTCAAAAGGTTTGGAGAACCATTCGCTGTTCGGCAATATGTCGAATACATCAAATAAAATTGGGGCAGCCGTCTGCACTCCGACCAATCCTGGCCTTCCCTCTCCATCTGCATTGCCCACCCAAACGCCTACCACATAGTCCTTTGTCGTTCCAATGGCCCAGGCGTCCCTAAAACCAAAACTTGTACCTGTCTTCCAAGCCACTTGTTTGGAGTCGTCGAAAAACTCCCAGTTCTCATTACTTTCGGGCCTATTTACTTCTTTTAGGCTTTCGTAAGTCAAATAGATGGATGCAGCATCGAAGAGTGTCTTCTCAGTTGACTTCTTTCCAAAATCAATCGTTTCCGAAGCAAAGAAATTAGGTTCACAAAATTCATTCGAAAAATACTCACTTGAACTTTCATTGAAGTGATTCAATGTCGAAGATAGACTGGCATAACTCTTACATAGGTCCCAAAGGCTACTTTCTGCTCCTCCCAATATCAAAGACAGCCCATAATGATTGGCATTGTACCTAACGTCTTTCAATTTCAACTCTTTTAAATAATGATGGAAACGATCCAAACCAAACTGTTGCAACATTTTTACTGCTGGCACATTCAAGGATCTTGACAATGCTCGTTTTGCCGGTACGGCTCCATCATATTCCTTATTGTAGTTTTCTGGTGCATAATTACCAAATTGTGAAGGTACATCCGGGATAAGCGCATTAGGCAACAAGTCGCCAGAGTCCAACATCGCGGCATATAAAAAAGGTTTCAAAACACTACCGGTGCTTCTTCCCTTGTCTATGATGTCCACATCTTTTTGGTGCGCTCGATCTGTCGGAGAATTGCCAACATAGGTCAATACTTCTCTTGTCTTTACATCTAGCACCAATACAGAAATGTTATGAATCTCGTTTTGTTGTAGCAAGTTGTAATGATTGAACACGATGGTATTCGCTTGTTCTTGATACTTTCGATTTATCGTGGTTTGAACGCGTTTTCCTTTATGTGTCTTGGATATCCTCTGCAATAGATGTGGTGCAATTTGCGGCAACGGATATGGTTTTCCTGGCAAACCTTCTGCTATGGACAAATCATAGGTCAAAGTATCTATCGTTTTGTTTTGAAGTAGCTTTTTAAGCAACCTGTTTCTTTTTTCCAATAAACGCTCTTGGTTTTTTCCGGGATAAATCAAACTCGGGGCATTTGGCAAAACAGCCAGTGTGGCACTTTCCGCCCATGACAAGTCATTGGCATCTCGATTGAAATAACGCCACGATGCTGCATCGATACCAACTACGTTTCCTCCAAAAGGTGCATAACTTGAATAATAGGCCAAAATTTCATCTTTGCCATACCTAAATTCCAATCGCGTTGCCAAGATCATCTCTTTTATTTTTTCGAGATAGGTTCGAGATTGCCCTTTTCTGGAAAGCCTTATCACTTGTTGTGTTATGGTACTCCCTCCTCTCTTCACTTTTCCCGATTCCATATTTTGCTTCATCGCCTTGAAAATGGAAATGGGATTGAACCCTGGATGCTTGTAGAAGTACTCGTCTTCAAAATTGATGATGCAGGTTCTAAATTTTTCTGGCACACTGTCATTCTTGGGGAATCGCCATTGCCCATCCTTTGCTATTTGTGCTCCCAACAAGTCATTTGTCTTACTAGTAATTACAGTCGCCGTTGGATCTTTGAACAATTGTCTTGGCAAGCAAAAATAATAGGCAAGTAGGACTACTGCGAAAAGTGCAGATTTTATTCTGTGTTTTTTTATGTAGTTTATAATTTTTTTCATCTCTATTCACCTGCTCAATCGAACAACTTAGTTTTCTTTTTTAAAATCGTACTCACGCTCAACCTTGCAAATTCTAACGTTGTACCAACTGTACCAATTTTTTCTTCCCTCTTGCTGTGCCAATATGTGATCTGTTTGTTGTTTCCAGTTTTTTATGTCATCCAAATTTCTCCAGTAACTTACAGTTATTCCTACTTCGCTTCTCGCCGAGTCTATCCTCAGAAACCCTTCTTGTTGTTTTGCCAGTTTTTCCATCAATTCTGCCATTTCATTATATCCATTATCTCCTTCAGTTCTAGTTGAAGTGAAAATGACTGCATAGTAGGGTTCGAAGTTTGATTTCATCTGTTTATATTTATTGTTTTTTATAGATCATCTGCAATATTCATTATAATCATTCTCCTTTATATGCAATCTTCAGTTATGAATATTTCATTTCAAATCGTTTTTAATTTGATGTTTTCTTTTGTTCCAAGTCAATACTTGTACACCTTTTGAATAATGAATTCTATCCGGGTTATCATTTATAAGCTTATGAAATCTAGGGTAATTCACCTTGATGAATTTGCTTGTTATATTCCGCATTGGCCATTCCAAATGATGTACATCGTATTCTATTATTTCGTTTTTATGGTCTTGAAAAACCGCATAACGTTCTGTTAGCCAAAAATCTGTTTCGTCTTTTACAACGGGTTCATCGTCCAATTCGTAATCTATGCTGAAAGATTCTCCCAAATTGGAATTCTTTGATTGGTAACCATCATCGTCTCTCTTCATTTCCGAATACCGATATGGGAACTTAGAAACTTTTTCAAGCAACTTGCATGACACCTTGTTATTGGCTTCCATACTTAAAAAATATACGCTTGGTTTTCCATTGCAAATCACATAGGTTCTAATGTTTATTTCCTGAAAGTCTGAAATACGTGGTAGTTTTGGTAAATATCTTGCCTTGATGTTATTCATGTCGAAAGCTACCAAACTCATCCAAGCCTTTCCATTTATCACATCCACTTTCAACCCACTAGGGAGCAATCTCTGTATGGCGTCTGCTTTGACTTCCCAATGCAAGAAAATGGCTTTGTTCCATTCTTGATAGAACACCCATGGTCTTGTTGGACATTCAAAAGGCCTGTGATCTGTTTGATTTAGTATTCGACTTGTTTTCATCCATTTCTTGCTCGTGTGAAATCTCTTTATGAAAATAACTCAGGTAATACATTATGAACTTTGGCTGAATCATAATCATTAGCCCTCTTTAAAACCTCTTCGAACAAAGGTTTAATTGTAGCTTCATCTTTGTTTTCCTTGTTATCAATATAATTTAATAGTGCTTTACAAAAGAACCCTACTCCTGATACTTTCTCCATCTCTTCAATTATCATTTCGGCTTTATCATAAACCAAGTAATATGTGTTTACCATAACAATTCTCTTTATTAACTCCGAAGCTTTAGTCATTCGTTCTCCTAAAATTAATATTTCAGCAACATCATTAATAGATTCCTTAACAATCATCTCTGTTATGCCATCAATCTTAAAAATTTCAATGTATTTTTTAATATACGAGAGGTTTTCTTCTAACTCATATATGGGAACGTTCAACTCACTAATAATTCTCTTTTCAAGCTCTAGTTTATACTCATGTTTCTTTTCTTTCTTTTTATAAACAAAAGAAATATATGTTGCCAAAAACGCACCAGTGGAACTCAACAGAGATGTTACTCCTATAGAAACCCAGTTTAATTCATTCATAATTCAATTTCAATTAATGAGATTCCCGTTTTCACGGGAATTTGATTACTTCTCGACCTCAACCCATTGCCCCTTGGTTCTTACCAAGAATTCGTTATCATACATTGCTTCCGCTTGTACCCCTGGTAAATAATAGGTTCCCAAATAAGCTGCATTCAACATGACATTAAATGTTTTGGTATCATATTTCCCTCTTTTATTCAAATCAAAATAGAAGTTTACACGATCATCCCTAATATCAGTAAAGCGTGCCTGGTTTGTCGTCGAGCTTCCAAAAGCCGTGAAGCGAGTGTTCACTATCTCCCAACCCGACGGGAAAATTTGTGTCAAGGCCACATCGTTCACATTCTCACTTTTAAGATTGCTTACTGTAACGGTAGCTACAAAATCCTGACCTTGTTGCAACTTGCCTATGTTTATCTTGTTTCCTTTCAAATCTTTGTAAACTACACTAACGCTCAAGCCTCGTTGTTCCGTTAACTCCTCTCCCAATGGCAACTTCCCAGAGTTCAATACGCGTACATAGACCACATTTGCCTGATTGTTCTTTAAGCTTAGGGTATTGTTCCCTTCCTTCAGTTTGAGTTCTCGTTGTGCTATGGCACTTTTGGTATCCATCGTTTCCGTTTTACCATTTATGGCATATTCCAATTTTATGGATTTTCCGCCATTTGCTTCCACCATTTTGGCTATGGCCAACAAACTGTATGCCGTTGTTTGTGTACTCATCCAACGATTGCCAGATAGGTCTTTTGCCAATGTCCTTGCCAAATCCTTTGCTCTATCGTCCTTTGTCACCACCATGGTTTCCAAAGCCATTGCCCTATTTCTATCTACAGAGCCATAGGTGTAATAATTATAACGCGGTGCTTGGAACTCTATGTTTGCCGTCTTGGAAATCTTATTGCTTGCTTCTTTTTGCCCTGCCAATGCATAGGCAGCAGCCAACCTCCATTTTGCTTCGTTGGAGATTTCGCTGAACTCACGCAAGCGATTCATTGATGCCAAGTCTGGGCTTCCTGCTAAAGCCAGCGTATATAACCTGTATGCTTGTGCCAAGTCCGAATTGTAGGTTTTATAGCTTGGCCTCCAACTTCTTGCCACGTCTTTTTGATAGCGAATCCAATTGCTCTTGAACGTCAATGGCAACACGTATCCCTTTTTCTCCGCTTCGACCATGAAGTGTCCAGAATAACTGGTCCCCCAATCGTTTGCATTGCCTTCTCCAATCCAATAGCTCATACCTCCATTTGGTCTTTGGAAATTTCCCAATCGCTTGATTCCGTTTTGAATGTTGGATTGTATTTCTTGCTTTTTCTTGAATGGCAAATCGAAAATATCATTGAGGTACAGTTGAGGGAATACGCTAGAGGTCGTTTGTTCCACACAACCATGAGGATATTGTATCAAGTATTGTAATCGTCTTGAAAAATCCATTGGGGGCATTGTAGAAAATTCTACTGTTGCTCCATTGGAACCTGGCACTCCAAAGGTTGAAAAATCCATGGTTCCCGTTTCGTTTGCCTCCAAAGTCTTGTCCAACGTTCTTGATGTTATCGGGTTGGGATTCACCACATCCAACTCCACCTTGTAAGTCGATTTCTCTCCATTTCCCGTGGCAATGACTTCAATTGCATTTATACCATTGGCCTTACTGACGTCCAATTCAAAATAAGTCATTTGCTCATCCGGTCTTGCAAATGTCAATGTCTTGGATTGATCTCCTACTATGGAGATGCCTTTGCTCATCTTCAATTTGACATTCACATTTTTTACATTTGGCTCCATTGCAAACACCGTGACAGGAAGCGTTACTTTTTCTCCTGGACTCAATTTCCGAGGTAGTGTTGCCAACACCATCAAAGGTTTTTTAACCTCGACGGACTTATCGACACTACCGTAGGCTTCTTTTACATTGTCTCCTGCCACGACCATTGTGCGAACTGCCCCAACATAATTTGGCATTTTAATGGTATGTGACTTTCTATCTCCTGCCTTCAATGTAAATGGCCCCAAATAGGTAACCACGGGCTTAAAGCGGTTTGCCTTCTTGTTTTTTCCTCCTGCTGCACTCCCATCTCCTCCAATGGCAAATATTTGATCTATGCTCCCGCTATATGCTCCTATTACATCATCGAACACATCCCACGTCTTCACCCCCAAAGCTTCTCGTGCATAGAAAGCCGACCATGCATTTGGCGTTTTGAAGCGTGTAAGATCCAACAAACCTTCTTCCACCATTGCAATGGTATATGTCATTGGTTTGTTGTTCTTTTCCGAAACGATCACATCGAATTCTTGCTCTGGACGCAATACGCTAGGCATTCTTATTTCTGGTTCCAATTTGGTGTCTGGGTTTTCCACCAACAATGGAATGACCCCATACAATCTCAAGGGCAAATCATTGGTTGTCGTTGCATGCGGTTGCAACAATGAGATGTTCACAAATACGTTTGGCGCCATGTCCTTTGTAACTGGAATGTCTACCACGGTTTCTCCTTGCGTGGTCTTAACCCATTTGTGTTCCAATACTTCTGTCCCATTCTCCACGCTAATCAACGCACGTCCTTCTGTTCCAGATGGAAATGTAATTCTTGCCGTCTCTCCTACATTGTAATTCTCTTTGTCTGCAGAGAACACCAGCATCTTGGCTGCTTCCTTGTCTCCACTAGGCTGTCTTTTCCACCAATTCTTATAGAAATATGCTGTACGACCTGTTGCATGACCACTTTTCGGGTCATAGACGCGAATCAAATAACGTCCTCCTTCTGCTTCAGGCACCTTGATGTTAAAACTGGCTTTCCCTTTCGCATTGGTATTTATGGTTGTATTCATGAATGGTTTGTGATACGAGCTCTTGGCATACTTAGACAGGTTGTCGTAAGACGAGTTCCACCACCAACGCCATTCTATCTTATAGACTTTTACCTCAAGACCATTGCGTTTCATGGGTTTACCTTGATCATCTAGCACAACGACATCGAAACTCTTGTTCTCGTCCGTGAAGAAAGAGCCATAAGCTCTCCCTTTAGGTGATTTCAAACCGACAAAGGATTCGTATGGTGCATACTGCTTTGTAAAGGCATCCATGGAAAAATCTCCTCCATTTTCGAATGCGCGTACCAAAAATTGAACATTCAACATTCCAGGTGCATTTGTTCCCACATTCAACTTATTGGTAATGTTTGCCAATCCTTCTTCGTTTACATTTCCTTCGAAAACGGTGAGTTCTTCCCCCGTAAATTGTCGTGAAGGGTCTCTAAAGACATAATCCTTATAATTTTTAAACGGGGAATAAGCATTGCTAAATTTGGCTTTAATCTCCGTTTTCACATTTTTGGCAGGTGCACCGTGCAACCATTTAACCTCCAAGTCCCCATTTAATGGATCTGTTCCCGTAAGTACTTCATTTTTAAAATCCACTTTGATCTTCAAACGGTTTGGTTTCACGGTTTCAATCTTCAACCCTTTGTAAAACGTAGCTCCACCAACGCTTACCTTGGCATTCCAATTTCCCGTCTTGTCTTCTGTTCCAGTTGGAACGGTAAACTTATAGAAATTATCGACGTTGTTTGAGGTTACTTTTTTGTAGGTCAATTTTCCGTTTGGATCTGTCACTTCCATTTTCACGGGATGCCCTTTTGGCAACTTGTTTGCCACATCATTCAACATAAATGTCAAATGCAATGAATCTCCAGGCCTCCAAACGCCACGTTCTCCATAGATGTAGCCTTTTAGCCCTCGTTGCAAGCGATTCCCCGACACATCGAACTTACTCAGTGACAAGGAATTCCCATCCTTGAGCTTGACGTAGCTTTTGTTGTTGCCCTTGGAAACTATCGCAAAAGCTGCTCGTCTATCTGTTTTTATGGTAGCCAAACCATCTCCATTTGTAGTGGCTTTGGCAATTTCTTGTTGTTGATAATTGTACAATGCTATGACTGCATTGGCTTCAACGTTCGTATTCAATATGTTGGTTACCGCAAAATAGTAGTTGTTGTTAGCCCCTTTTTTTGCAATCACGCCAATGTTTGATGCCAATAGATTTTGTGAAACTCTGTTATTCCTCTTATAGTATGATGCCTTGCATGGGTTGTTGCGATCTCTCCAGTTGTAACTGTCATTCCTGTAATTGTAGGTTACATTGTCCCAGTATTCCTCTTCACGCAAATCTTCGTCTTCGGTTGTACTTTCACTGTAATCTTCTCCATAATAATCATCTTCGTAATACTCGTCCTCGTAATAGTCATCATTGTCTTCTGAGTTCGTAATATTTTGGTTCACTTCACAATTATACAATGAATACGCTTCTTTGAAACTGACCTCCACCCTATAGATTGCTCCTGGATCAGCTTTGAAGAAATGAGACAAATCTACACTATAGGTCTTCCATTTTCCCGTGTTCTCAACTTCACCATCAACAAGGTCTATTGTTTTCTTAGCAATGCGACGCCCTACGTACCGTATGTTGTTCTCATAACCTCCTTGCAACTCATTGTCTTGAAGAAATTGCAATACGTTATCTTCAAAGATTTTAATTATCTTGACATCCACGGCTTTCAAGTTAACCGCTTCAAAATTGAATTTCAATTCTTGTGAATTTGGTAAGATCACCCCATTGTTTATCAAACGAACTTGTGGCTTTATCTCTTCAAAGGATATGGTCTCAGAAAATGGCTTTTTCAATTTATAGCCTCCAGTGTTTTTTATGCCTTGAAAGACGTCTACTTGAACCTTTCCTATTATTTTTGAATCAGGATAAGCTTTAAGTACATTCCCGTCCACGATGTATTTTGGGTTTTTGGCATTCTGAATGGTTACCAATCCATCAAAGTTCTGTTGTTTTTTTATTGGGTCTGAAAAATTGATGGACAGATACTGCTCCGGCGTTTGTATCACATCGATCTTCGTTATCGTAAAGTTGTTCTTCCCAGGAATGATCACTTTGCTTTCTCCCGAATTGTCAGATTTTATAGCTTTCCCATTCCACTTTACCTCTATTTCACTATCCTCCACAAAACGATTTATGCTATCGATCTTGAATTCGAATTGTCTTGACGGCAAACTTTCTTCATTCCATTCTATCTTAAGGGCTTTTCCCTTTTGCGATGCGCTAATCATCTTCTTGGCATCGGCAAGTGCAATGTCATCAGCCGATCTAACCATCCCAAAAAGATATTGCCATTCTTTGCCATATGATTGCAAATCCTTGGTCATGATGGTAAAGTTCGGTTTGATGGTTTTAAACTGAAACGTATAATTTTTGAATTCTGAAGGCACATCCCCATAGATGTCCCCCAACTTTACAGAAACCGAATACTCCGTATCCGACTCCAAAGGCTCATCGGGGTAGAATAGTAGCGAATGTTTGCTCTTTGCAACCAACCTTCCGGAAACATGGGGTCTTATGCTCACTATGTCTTCTACAATCTCCTTGTCCGCATCCCAACCTTCTACATCTCTAGTTAAATTTATGGCTATTTCCTTGGATACCGAAACCCTTCCTGAAGTAGTATAGCTTATGTAGTCCCTAAACTTGAATACGTTGTCGGTTTCCGATTCCTTTTTTTTACATGAGATTGCCAATAGAAAGCAAAGGACCATGGCTAAAAGCGATTTTGATTGCATAATTTTTAAAGTTTTCATAAAACTATGGAAACCCTTTTGGATAAATCCATAGGATCTAACATTCGTTGGGTTGATACGAGGATTCGTTGCTGGAAAAATAGTATTCGTTTTTACTGCTTTTTCGAGTAGATTTCAATATTCAATTCACCTTTGTCATCCATGGTTGCACGATACATTCCTGCAGTATTGAATTCCATCATCATGTTTCCGTTCTTGTCTACTGCGATGATACCACCCGTACCCCCCAAATTCGTTAGTTTTTTCTGAATCACTTCTACCGAAGCTTCTTCCAAAGTCGAGCCTTTGTATTCCATCATTGCCGAGATGTCATAAGCTACCGTACCTCGAATGAAATATTCTCCCCAACCTGTCCCTGAAACGGCACAAGTGGCATTGTTGGCATAAGTTCCTGCTCCTATGATAGGTGTGTCTCCTACACGCCCAAAACGTTTGTTGGTCATTCCTCCAGTGGATGTTCCTGCAGCCAAGTTCCCTGACTTGTCCAAGGCCACACATCCCACGGTTCCATATTTGCTATCTTTTATGTCTGCATCGTAAAACGCTGCTTTTTGATTGTCGTCGTGATCCATTTCTACCTTCTCCCTATCTTTTGCTCTCTCAAGGGATTTAAGTCTTCCTTCAGTAAAAAAGTACTCAGGGGAGACAATCTCCAACCCCTGTTCCTTCGCATAGGAATCTGCACCATCTCCAGCCATCATCACATGAGGTGAATCATCCATGATTCTACGCGCCAAATTAATTGGATTCTTTACCGTCTTCGTTCCTGCTGAAGCTCCAGAATTCAATGTCTTGCCATCCATTATCGATGCATCCAACTCATTTGTCCCAGCATTTGTGAAAACGGCTCCTTTTCCTGCATTGAACAAAGGAGAATCTTCCATAATGTTGATTGTCTTTTCCACGGCATCCAAACTACTTCCACCATTTTTTAAAATGGCATGTCCCACTCTTATGGCTTCTTCCAACTTCGCCTTGTATTCTGCTTCTTTCTCAGCAGACATGTTCTCTTTTTTAATGGTTCCCGCTCCACCATGAATAACGATTGCGAAATCGTTCGTCCTTTCTATTTTAGGTTCTTCTCTTTTTATGTTTTGTGCATTGTCATCTGGATTGGGAATCAATTCTCCACAGTTGAAAAGCAAAAAAAAGGCAAAATACAATTGAAATATCTTTCTCATTCGATGGTGTTTTTTAGGTTGCACTAAAGTTAACATTTTAAAAAAGCCAAGTATTCAAAATAATGACTTTTATTAGTATCTTCGCATCAAAATTTAATAATTCGTAAAAACTAAGCAATTATGGCAGCAGTTTCAGCTGATTTCGGAATAAAAGAGGCACTTTTAGAGTTAGGTGTTAAAGATATTAATGAAGGAACTTCTACTGGTTCCAATCATTTTTCCAACGGAGAGATCTTAGAATCCCATTCTCCCGTAGATGGAAAATTGATAGGTAAGGTAAAAGCGACAACACAAGCAGACTACGATAAAGTAATGGAAGCTGCAACAACTGCCTTTAAAGAATGGAGAACAAAACCAGCGCCTCTAAGAGGTGAAGTTGTCCGTCAGTTTGGAGAGAAGTTAAGAGAGAAAAAAGAAGCCTTGGGGAAATTGGTTTCCTATGAAATGGGAAAATCCTACCAAGAAGGTCTAGGTGAAGTTCAAGAAATGATAGACATCTGTGATTTTGCAGTGGGGCTATCTCGTCAATTGCACGGATTGACAATGCACTCTGAGCGTCCAGGACATAGAATGTACGAGCAATACCATCCACTAGGAGTCGTAGGAATTATTTCTGCATTTAACTTTCCAGTGGCCGTTTGGGCTTGGAATACTGCCTTGGCATGGATTTGTGGAGATGTATGTGTTTGGAAACCATCTGAAAAAACACCAATTTGTGGGATAGCTTGCCAAAACATCGCTGCCGAAGTATTTGCAGCCAATGGTTTGCCAGAAGGTATTTGCAACCTCATTAATGGTGATTACAAAGTAGGGGAAATGATGACGAAAGATACTCGTGTACCTTTGGTATCTGCAACGGGATCCACTAGAATGGGTAAAATCGTTGCCAAGGAAGTAGCTGGACGTCTAGGCAAGTCCTTATTGGAATTAGGAGGAAACAATGCAATAATAGTAACTCCTGATGCCGATGTTAAAATGACTGTTATTGGAGCTGTTTTTGGAGCTGTTGGTACTGCTGGACAACGTTGTACTTCTACTCGTCGTTTAATTATACACGACAGCATGTACGATACCGTCAAAGATGCCATCGTAAAAGCTTACGGCCAACTACGCATTGGTAATCCTTTGGATGAAAACAATCATGTCGGGCCTCTCATCGATGCAGATGCCGTAAAAATGTATGAAAATGCATTGACCAAAGTTGTTGAAGAAGGTGGAAACATCATCGTTGAAGGTGAGGTGCTTTCTGGTGAAGGCTACGAATCCGGATGTTATGTGAAGCCTGCGATAGCAGAAGCCAAAAATGAATTTGAAATAGTACAACATGAAACATTTGCTCCTGTTCTATACTTATTGAAGTATTCTGGAGGTGTTGAAAATGCTTTGGACATACAAAATGGGGTAGCTCAAGGATTGTCTTCTGCAATTATGACAAACAACTTGCGTGAAGCTGAAGCTTTCTTGTCCGTTGCTGGTTCCGATTGTGGAATTGCCAATGTGAACATAGGAACTTCCGGTGCTGAGATTGGAGGAGCCTTTGGTGGTGAGAAAGAAACTGGTGGAGGACGCGAATCTGGATCTGATGCATGGAAAGTGTACATGAGACGCCAAACCAATACCATTAACTATACGACAGATTTACCTTTGGCACAAGGAATCAAATTCGATTTGTAGAGCGTTTCATCTTAAACGCATGAAAATTTAAAAAACAGCCCAAGAAGGAAACTTCTTGGGCTGTTTTGCTACATCTAATAATTTCAACAATGTCATCATAAAAATTAATTATGGTTCCGTTCCTTTATCTTCATAATTGTACTTTCGACAATTAACCTACATAAGGTTTTACTTTCCATGAACAAATCTTTTTTACATCCTTGATCTATACAAAAAAGCCTCGACTTACATCGAGGCTTCAAAAACAATTGACTTATTGATAGATTATTTTTTAATGAATTTTTTGGTCACTATTTTATTGTTGGCATTGAATTGAATCAAATATAACCCAGAATCCAAATTACTTACGTTAACTCCATTACTAGTAGTATTTCCTCTAGCAACTTGCTGCCCTAACGTGTTTACAATCGTATATTCCATACTCTCATTAGACTTCACATAGAATACGTTTCCTTTTACTGGATTTGGATAAATGCTAATTTCATTAATTGAAGTCGATGCCGTATCGGCTCTTACTGTCCCTCCTAGGTTAACAGTATAGTCTTCAACCTCTCCATATTGGAAACTTTCACAAGATGTTGGCACTCCATTGTATTTCATGGATACTCTCATTCTTGTCGTACCTGTTGCTGCACTGGCTGGAACAGTAAAGGTACCGCTTACCGGTGTTGTTTTAGATGCCGTTTTTGTCCATACCGTCTCACCAGAATCCGTGAAGTCACCGTCTTTGTTGTAATCTATGAATACTGCATAACCTTCATTGTACTTCGTTCCTGTCCATGTCGGTGTTATCGTAATCGTCGTTGACGTTCCTTTTGATAGATTTGTGGATGTTGAAGTGAAATTTGAATAACCTGTACTTGTTGTTCCTACTCCAGATGTCTTGTTTATGGAACCTATTTGTACTCTAGAAATATATTCATCGCTAGTACTGTTTCCATTTGAAGCACAATATGTCACTGGTGGAGCTGAACCTACTATATTAACTGTATAATCCTCAACTTCCCCATAATTGAAACTTTCACATGATGTCGGCACTCCATTGTATTTTAGAGACACACGCATTCTTGTTGCTCCTGTAGTTGCAGTTGTAGGCACGGTAAACGTTCCACTTACTGGTGAAGTCTTGGAAGCTGCCTTTGTCCATACCGTCTCACCTGAATCCGTGAAGTCACCATCATTATTGTAATCTATAAAGACGGCATAACCTTCATTGTACTTCGTTCCTGTCCATGTCGGTGTTATTGTAATGGTTGCTGAAGCTCCTTTGGACAAATCCGTCGATTGTGCCGTATAGTTTGCATAACCTCCAGAAGATGCTCCTGTGGTATTACTGATCGTTCCTAATTCCACTTTGGAAATGTATTCATCTGACACGCTATTTCCATTTGAATCACAGTATTGATTTCCTGTTTGACATGGAGTACATGATCCACCACAATCTATTCCTGTCTCATCTCCATTTTGAACACCGTCAGTACATGTTGGCTGAGCTACAGAACCACATTTGTCTGATAACGCCAAACTTCTTCTGGCACCACCTGCCTCCAATACGGCACGCATTCTATTTTTTTGACCTTGCGTGAACAAGTTCATACAAGAGTCATTCGTGTAATCCATATAGTTTTGTGGCATGTCTGTTGAAGAACAGGATACTTGACCAGTTGGACAACCTCTATTAGATGTTTGATGTGTAGGTGTATCGCTTACAAAATCATTTCCGCAATTGGAATCTCCCCAAATATGTCTTAAATTAAGAAAGTGTCCTATCTCATGGGTTGTTGTTCTTCCTCCATCATAAGGAGCAGTAACCGCACCAACCCTACCAAAGGCGTTATAAATCATAACCAAACCATCTGTAGCTGCTGCTCCTCCAGGAAATTGAGCATACCCCAAAAGGTTAATGGTTTGTCCTTGAGATACTGTTGTCATCTTAGGTACAATCCACATGTTTAAATACTCTGAGGTATTCCAAGGGTCGATACCACCGCTAGATGAACGTTTTGCGTCATTGTCAGCACCCCAATCTTGGCGTGTTGTTTGCTTTCTCGTTATTCCGCTAGTCGCATTTCCGTTAGGGTCTATGGTAGACAAGCAAAATTCTATTTGTGTATCTGCAGCTTGAGGCCAAGTATTGTCTGCATTGCTATTGGTACGTCTAAAATCTTCGTTCAAAACATCCAATTGTGATTGAATTTGTGCTACACTTATGTTTTCTGTGCTATTTCTGTATAAAACATGTACTACGACAGGAATCGTTATGACGTCTCCAACAACCTTATTGGTAGAAGATTCCAACTGGGCGACTTTGATCTTGGTATAGGCTTCGATAGCCGCCATCCTTTGTTCTAGTTTTGGATCCTGTTGTTTTCTAAGTTCTAAATTTTCCATTGTTCCACATTTTCTCTCTTGTGCATAGATTGAAAACGCAAAAAGGAAACTCAACAATGATAATGTAATCGTTTTTTTCATGGGAGTACTTTAATTAATTAATTGTTTTTTTTAAAGATTCGCAATAAATGTATCAAAACGATACCGAATATATATTCGGTATCGTTTTTTTTCGTTTAAAAACATTGAAAAAAAAATCATTCTATGAAAAGGATGATTTTTCCCGTAATCAACTCATTATCTAAAAGAAAAAGCCTCGACTTACATCGAGGCTTCAACAATAATTTGGTTGGTTAGTGAATTATTGTTTAACGAACTTTTTGGTAATCGTTTTATTGTTTGCATTGAATTGAATCACATACAAACCTGGTTCCAATCCACTTACGTTAATCCCGTTGGTAATATAAGCTCCCTTTGCAACTTGTTGCCCTAAAGCATTCACAATAATGTACCCCATACTCTCATTTGACTTTACATACAATACATTTCCTCTTACTGGATTTGGATAGATGTATATTTCGATAGAATTGCCGTCTTCAATAGTAAGTGTTTGAGCAATGCTAGATGCACCAATGTCAACTTTATAATCTTCAACTTCTCCCCATTGGAAACTTTCGCAAGACGTAGGAATTGCATTGTATTTCATAGATACACGCATTCTTGTTACCCCTGTTGAAATTCCAGCCGGCACTGTAAACGTACCACTAACAGGCGTAGTTCTAGATGGCGAGTTCGTCCAAACGGTTTCACCTGAATCTGCAAAATCACCATCTCTGTTGTAATCTATGAACACTGCGTAACCTTCATTGTATACGGTTCCTGTCCAAGTTGGTGTAATCGTAATGGTAGCCGATGCTCCCTGGGTCAAATTTGCCGACAACGAAGTAAAGTCAGAATACCCCGTACTTGTGCTGCCAACTCCAGATGTATTGTCGATAGAACCTATTTGTACTCTGGAAATATACTCGTCATTGGTATTGTTTCCATTGGAACTACAATATGTCACTGGGCTTGCTTCTTCTACATTAACAGTTCTTGTCACCTCATCTGCGGCATTGCCAGCTGCATCGCTCACATTATAACGAATGGTATATGCCCCTACAGTGTTTGCATCTACTGAACCTGTCGTTACAATGCTAGATGTCAAATTCCCATCTACATCATCCGTAGCAGTCGCTCCCTGATCTGTATATGCAGTTCCTTCCGTAATGCTCACAGTTGCATCACCAACCAAGGTAATTACCGGCTTGGTCGTATCCGTAACTGCTCCTCCTATGCTTACGGTATAATCTTCGACTTCTCCATATTGAAAACTCTCACAAGCAGTTGGAACGCCGTTGTATTTCATAGATACTCTCATTCTTGTCTCACCATCTGCCGCCCCAGCTGGTACGGTGAACGTCCCACTTACAGGAGTGGTTTGAGATGCTGCCTTAGTCCACACTTGCTCTCCAGCATCTGTAAAATCTCCATCTTGATTGTAATCTATCCATACACTGTAACCTTCATTGTATAGTGTATCTGTCCAAGTTGGAGTCACCGTAATGGTAACTGACACTCCTTTTGACAAACCTGTGGATGTCGTAGTGAAATCTGAATATCCAGTACTTGTAGTACCTATCCCTGATGTTTTGTCAATGGTATTTAACTGTACTCGAGAAATGTACTCGTCATTGGTATTGTTTCCATTGGAACTACAGTAGTTGTTTCCTCCACCTCCTCCAGAAAAGGCTGCTCCTACTCCCACTGCATGCCAAGCATTCGTTACCGCTTGTTCTTCTGCTCCTCCTGCTCCATACAAATCTTTTGCAGCTTGTATTGCACCAGTTCTAGCATTGGCAAATGTAGAGTTTGCAGACAGGTAGTTGTTCAAGGTTCTAAAGGCAATTTTTGCAGACTTGTCCATACCTATTCCAGAAACACTATATGCATTTCCTATGTCGTTTGTTCCATTTCCACCAACAACACTTAAGTAAAACCAGAAATTCAACACGCCTGAATTCGTATGTACGCCACAATAGTCATTACTTTGCGTTGGCACACCACAATTAGGATTTTTCCAATATGTACCTCCATAGGTGTCTGGTTGGTTTCTATCATTTGGATTACTCATGGATCGCAACCCTACAGAACCAGATCTCCTGTCTATCTCATCTCCTATTAACCATACATTTGCTCCAGGTGCGGCATTGTTTCCATTTCCTTTGGCATAATGCTCTACTGCTGCTCCCCATATATCTGAAAATCCTTCATTCAACCCACCAGATTCTCTTTGGTAAGCCAAGTTTGCAGTATTGGATGTAACCGCATGTCCAATTTCATGGGCAGCTACATCTAAGGATGTCAATGCATCGAAGAAACCATTTCCTTCATTTCCATTGGAAGAACCATCTCCATAAGTCATCACACTACCATTCCAGAATGCATTGTCGTATCCTGCTCCTCCTGGTTGGTTGTCATAATGCACCCAACTGTTGATAGCTGCCCCTGAACCATCAAAACTGTTTCTGGAGTGTATTGCTTGCCAGTAATCGTAAGTTACTTCTGCTCCCCAATGTGCATCCAATGCAGCATTGTCCTTGTTGGCATTGTCGAATTCCGCTGCAGTCCAATCATTGTTTGCATCTGTAAAGTTGGTTTGCGGATAACTGTTTTGCCCTCCACTGTTGTAAGTATTAACGCCACCTCCTCTTGTATTGTCTCTTAATGCATAGCTGGATCCAATTACTCTTGTTGTGATCGTTCTTGAACCACTGTATCTGGTAGCAGCAGTCCCGGCCGCTCTAAAGGCAGTGGTCTCTCCTGTTTCACAACCTCCTTCGACATACCCTAGGTTTACTGAAGAATTCGCGTGCTCGTCCAGGTGCTTTATCGTACTATTGTAAAACAACGGTGCTCCTGTAACTGCGTCAATGTATAAAACACCCCTACTCAATGGCTGTGCCGCATAGATATCGTATTTATAAGCCAATTGTGCATTCTTGGAGGTTTCTTTGCTTTGGCCTTCCATATTTGGCAATAACACCAATTCACCTTCTGGCTTGGAATATCCCATTTGGTTGGCGACTTCTACATTGTCCCATAGATAGCTTTGAGCTCCTATGTGGTTTATCGCTGCCTGTAACCCTTGCTTCTTTGTCAATACTGGCGTAGTGTTTACTCCCTTTATGTCATAAAACTCCCCACTCATGGTGCTAACCTTTCCATTTCTGGCATGCAAGGTATACGTTGCGAATTCCACATTGATTCCGTTGTATTGTTGTTGGTATTTTTGATGTGTAAAACCTAGTTCATCCGATTCAGATTTAATCTGAACGAACCCATCGTTCTCTCCTGTGCTTAATTGATTTTTAAAAATAGCATTGGCATCTTGCAATCTATAAGATGATTCTTCTTGAAATACCATCAAACTAGGTTCTCCGTTTGTATTTCGTTGATCGTTCTTTTGTTCTTGGCCATAACTAGATGCACAGGTTAGTGCAAAAAGCATAGGAATGGCAAAAGCTCTCAGTACTTGTTTCTTCATAATTTAATGAGGTTTTGGTTGATTAATCAATTTATTGTGATTTTTAATAAGAAAATCGCAATAAATGTATCAAAACCAAGTAGAATGATTAGTCGGTTTCTATTTTTTTCGACAAAGTGCAATCAAATGAAATTCATTCTCTGGATACTACGGTTTTTCCCGTAATCGTTTTTATGATTTAACGTAAAAAAAGCATTTTTGACAAAATGTATTTTCAAATCCCCTCATAAAGCGTTTTCATACCCATCTCTTTTTAAATGCTTTATACAAGTTTCATCTGATGGCTATCTCAAATAAAAAATTTAACCATCTGTTTTGTGTTTTTCATCGAGTTTTAACATAAAAAACTACATTTTAGCCCATAAATTATCAAAAGTTTATATATAATTTAATAACTTATAGTCACTAACCAAAAACACACAATGCAATGAGTAAAAAAAGCAGTTATCTTTTAGGGATTTTACTGATCATTATTCTAGGGACTCTCTTGTATTATTATTTGTGCTGCAAACCATGCTATGAAGAAGCGAATAAAATTACAGAAACCGAGAATACGGTTCCGAAATCACCGGAAGTCAAAGCAGCAACGAAAGAAGCCTTTTCCATTATTGATTCCAATAGCGGCATGGCTTTCAATACTAACGACAACTTCAACTTCAAAGCCTCCAATTTTTCCATTCTCAATCCTGTTTCCAATAATTTGAACAACGAGGTACGAAAATTGACCAACTACCTGAACAACAACCCGAACAAGCATGTAAACATTTATGGCCATTACACTAGTCAGGAAAAAAACAACACTGCTTTTCCAAATTTGGGACTGGCAAGGGCAAATGCCGTTAAAAACTATTTCATTTCCAATGGAGCCTCCTCAAAATCCATAAACATCCAAGGCAAAGTTAATGACAACTTGATTCCTGATGTCAAAGACATTTACTTTGGCCCCATCAGATATAAGCTGAACACTGCCGACGCAGATGACACATCAGCCAAAGCCGCATTAAAGGCCTTGGAAAAAGACATTAAGGCCAACCCTTTGATAATGTATTTCGAAATAGGCAACACAACCATCAGCCTTACTCCAGAACAACGCGAAAAGGTAGCCAACATATCCAAATATGTCGACAAAACCGATAACACAACCATACAAATCACAGGACATACAGACAATACAGGAGACCGATCGAGCAATATTCAACTAGGTCTAAACAGAGCAAACTTCGTCAAGGAGTACTTCGTGGACAATGGAATACCCGAATCCAAGATAAAGACCTCTTCGAAAGGCCCCGACAGACCCATCGCAGACAATAACACTAAAGAAGGACAAGCAAAAAACAGAAGAGTCGTAGTAACTATTAACTAAACTAAACAAAAAAATTATGTGGTGTATATTAATCCCATTGGTAGTAGGAATCATAAGTGCAATTTTAGGGTACTTGCTAGGTAGACTATTAGGAAACAAAAATAACAATGACATAGACGTGAATGTCTTTAAGAACAGAATCGCAATTTTGGAATCGGATCTCGAAGATTGCAGAACCAACAAGGATTCAAACAATGACGCAGGACACAGTGGCATAGCATCTGGTGCTGGAAATGGAGGTATCGGATCTACCATGATGGCCTCCAACCTTGCAGAAGCAACAACGACCAGTGCTGTTGTCTTTGATGCCGAAGCTGCCAAAGCTGCTTATGGAAAACGCATCAAAGACAACGACCTGACGATAATTGAGGGTATCGGACCAAAAATACAAGAGCTATTTCATAACCATGATGTAAAAACTTGGGCAGATTTGGCAGTTTGCAGCGTAGAGAAATGCCAATCTGTCTTGGACAGTGGAGGAGAGCGCTTCAAAATTCACAAGCCTGGGACTTGGCCAAAGCAATCGCAATTGGCTTCAGAAGGCAAATGGAAAGAATTGAAAGATTGGCAAGATCAATTGGATGGAGGCAAATAGATTCTCTAAAATACCCTAAGACATGAAAGGCGTTTCGATTGAAACGCCTTTTTCCTTATAAAAGCTAACTATACTTTACTTTCCTCAAAATCCTAATGGATTCTTTATATCTCATATATACATTGCTACCAAAGGCTTTTAAAAAAGGCTTGGCTTCCCTAAGTTTATCAATGGCATTGTGAAATAGATTGAGATAACAAATTAAATACGTTGCAGGTAGGTTTTCCAGGTCTCGTGTTTCAGTCGCATTCAACGCCATTCCCTTTTTGAGTTTCTCCAACAAGGCATTGTTTGCATTGTATATATGGTGCAGTATTTTTTTATCGAATTGCGGGGCTTCGAAAATCAAAGTGGTATCTATGTTGTAATTGGCATTATTCCCAAAGCTAATGATCGTTTCTTCCAAAGGATAGTATTTGTATGCGTTTTGGAGCCCTAGATTCACATATTCCACTATTTTGAAACTATCCTCGTCAAACGCTATGGAAACCTCATCCAGAGCTGAAAAAAACAATCGCACTTGTTCATTTATGAGTTCTATGTCCACCCTTGAATAAAACAACTCTTCCTTGACTTCCTTTTTTTGCCCAGACCAGCAGACTACGAAATATTCCTTGAACACCTTGTACTGAGGATTGTAATCCTCCCTCTTTTCCATGAAATCGAAAACACCATCCAATGTATATTCTATGTTGTTTTGCGAATGATTTTCTATGGCAGCGACAATTTTAGAGTTCACATCCTTAATGTCACTTTCAAATACCTTGGGCATACTTATGCTTCCATCTCTAAAAAAGACGGTACCTCCATAATATTTCCAAATGTTTTTTCGTAGCGCCGTCAATTCATCTATTGGCCTTATTGTAACCAAACCTACGACTTTGTGATCCGGCAAATGTGGAAAAGGCACATTTTCATATTGTACCATTGGAGGGTTCGTCAAATAGGCATTTATGAGGTTTTGAATTTTACTGTCGTCAAAAAAATCTACTCCTATTATTTCATTGTCCTCATCTTCCACACCGATGACGATGAACGAATTGTTCTTGGGGTTGCTGTTGGAAAGAGCGCATATGTGCTTTAAAAATTTGGCTTTACCTTCTTTTTGTCCTATGTCTATCTTACGTTTTTTATCATAAAAACTATTCTCGTCATTATGAGCGAGCAAGTTTTTAATTAAAAGACGTTTATTGATCATGCCACTAATTTAAAGATAAGCTTATTCTGTTTCTCCTATAATAACCCCAAAATTCCCATCTAATTGTTCCCACCCTTGAGATGGCAAATAGGTCTTGGATACAAAACCATCTAAATACAACGCATTTTCACAGCCATTCTGCTTAAAGTACAAAGCAAAATCGTAGAAGTTGATTTTCTCTTTGGACATCGCAAACAATAGACTTCCATCCGGAAGCACTCCAACACCATTTCTAATGTTCACATTGGTAGAACCCATATTGAATTTCGGATGCATCTCTCCCTCAATCAGCAACATTGGACCAGATTGCGTAGCATATCTAATGGTTTCATTTACCATAAAGCTTGAAGTAGCAACCACATTGGACAATCCTTTGTCCATTAAATAAAAGATGCCATTGGGTTGCATATAAAAATTGCCGTCCCCATTTTGTAAGGTATCTATTTTTGAATGCACGATGTAATCTTCCACATAAAGTCCTTGTGGAGAGGCGTCCTTGTTGTACATCCCTCCATTGGTAGCAAATGTCAATTTTTTATTTTCTTTTTTCAAAGCCAATTCAAGACGTTTGAAATTAAAGTAATTGGAATCACTTTCATCTTTCCAATACATTTTCAATTCTTGCCTTTCTGAATCTATCACGTAACTCAATATTTTAGGATTGTCGACAACTACAACTTTATCTTCTTTCTTACAAGACAAAACAACTACTATGCATGCAAAAGTCAGAACAACTACCAAAGTACCAAACCTTCTAATCATAACAAATCAATCTCTCTCTTTATGTTAGTCCTTGCCTGTGTTTCAAATCTATTTTTAAAATAGGTCGAAAAAAACAAGGTCTCCCTCTCCAAAAAATGATGCAATACCTTTTTACGTCCTTTTTTATATATGAAATTTGGGTAAATTATATATTCTTTCCTTATATCTTGAGTATATTTTTCATAAGTATCCCAATCTGTTCCTAGAATTGAAAGGTCCAAATCCAACAAATAGGCATTGTCATCATTCTTTGCTACCAATATTTGATGCTTTTGCGTTGAAACAATCAACTTTTCAATGTTTTTCAATCTCTTTTCTTCAACATTGGACGATTTCAAACATTTTTTAGCAAAAACAGCACTTCTTTTCTCATTGTCATTCCTTGTTGCCTCATAGACGACATCGTGATACCAGATCGCAAAACGCAGGTCATCAAAATTCACAATGCTGGTTTCAATGGACTTTGCCTCTACCAACATATCATGAATGTGTGATAAATTATGATAATGTCTAGATTTCTTAAGATATGAAGAAACGATATCTTGCCAAAACCGATCAACAATTTCTTGATCTTCAATATATTTCAAAGCCAACTCATACCATTCCTCTTTTAGCCAACTTGTCATAATTCTTTTTTTACGATGGTCGCACTGGCTTGTGCCGTACAAAACATCAAAACATCGGCAATGTTTACATGTGCCGGTCTTGACACGGCAAAGTATATGACATCGGCTACATCTTCTGCTTGCAAGGCCTTATAGCCTTTATATGCCTTGTTTGCAATGGATGCTCCTTTAAAGCGCACTTGCGAAAACTCTGTTTCCACCAAACCAGGATTAACCGATCCTACCTTGATTCCAAAAGGGTTTAAATCTATGCGCATTCCTTCGGTTACAGCAACAACCGCATGTTTGCTGGCACAATATACATTCCCGTTTGGATAGACTTCTTTTCCTGCCGAAGATCCTATATTTATGATATGGCCTGATTGTCTTTCTGTCATTTGCGGTATGATTGCCTTGCTTACGTAAAGCAATCCCTTGACATTGATGTCCAACATGGCATCCCAATCATCCAAATTCCCATTTTGAATCGGATCCAAACCATGTGCATTGCCGGCATTGTTTATAAGAATGTCTATTCCCCTGAAATCCTCGGGTAAATCATTGATGGCTTTTAATACTCCATCTTTGTCTCTAACATCAAAATTCAACGTATGCACCTTTGTTTGCTTCTTAAGCGCTTCTCTAATGGTATCCAAACGCTCTTGCCTTCTTCCGCATAGTATCAATTTAATTTCGTGTTTTGCAAATTCGTAAGCAGTGGCCCTACCTATTCCACTTGTTGCCCCTGTAATCAATGCTACTTTGTCTTTCATATTGTCTTCTACGAAATAAAATTCGTTTTAATTGTTAATTATTTTCTCCTAATTCTACTTCTACTTACACAAAAAACGACAAACTAAGGCACTTTGTGACCTTGACTAGCTACCAAAATCATAATGTTTCACACTATTGTAGTTTCTAGCTTCTACAATATATTGTATTCCACATTTGGATATCAACTGGATTTTATCACGTCCAATGCCACTTTTTACAAAAGTCTTACCAAAATCGGACTCTGTGGTGTAACCTCCATAGATGTCTGCATGATCAAAAGTCATGATGCCATTGTCCATGCAACAATGCATTCTGTCCACCATTCCCTTTTCTGTCAATGCACTTCCTCATTTTACCCAAGTCATTGTACCTGCAATTACCCTTGAATAGTCTATATTGGCCATCATTATGAATTTGAAGTTTAAAAATAGGAAACTAAATAAGGTTAACAAGTGTTAACAAGCTCAATTTTTAACCAATTATTAACAACTGAACATAAAAAATTTTAACAATTTGCAGTTCCGAAATAGGAATATTAAATTCGTGAGTTTAAAAAATCAAAAATGATGGAAGACACAGGTACAATTGACATTAAGTCAATTAATGAAAAAATTGAAAAAGAAAGCGCGTTTGTAGACCTGCTAACGCTTGAAATGAATAAGGTAATCGTTGGTCAGAAGCATATGATAGAGCGTCTATTGATAGGCTTGTTGGGGCAAGGGCACATATTGCTCGAAGGAGTTCCTGGTTTGGCAAAGACATTGGCAATCAATACACTTTCCAAAGCCATTGATGGTAGCTTTAGTCGTATTCAATTTACTCCAGATCTTTTACCTGCAGATGTTGTTGGAACCATGATTTACAATATGAAGGACAACGACTTCTCCATAAAGAAAGGGCCAATATTTGCCAACTTCGTGCTGGCAGATGAGATTAACAGAGCACCAGCAAAGGTACAATCTGCACTACTTGAGGCTATGCAAGAAAAGCAAGTGACCATTGGGGAGGAAACTTTTGTTTTGGACAAACCGTTTTTGGTAATGGCAACAATGAACCCCGTAGAACAAGAAGGTACATACCCTCTGCCTGAAGCTCAAGTGGATCGTTTCATGTTAAAAACGGTTATTGACTACCCAAAACAAGACGAAGAGCAATTGATTATGAGAGCCAATTTAAAAGGCGCTTTCGAAAAAGTAAACCCAGTGGTCTCCGTTTCACAAATATTGAACGCACAGGAAGCTGTTCGTGAAGTGTATATGGATGAAAAGATAGAGAAATACATCTTGGACATCATTTTCGCCACACGTTACCCTGAAAAATACAAACTAGCAGATTTAAAGCCTTTGATTTCCTTTGGGGCTTCACCTCGTGGAAGCATAAACCTTGCAAATGCAGCAAAATGCTATGCTTTCATCAAACACAGAGGCTATGTGATTCCTGAAGATGTTCGCGCCGTGGTCTATGACGTGTTGAGACACAGGATAGGCATCACCTATGAGGCAGAGGCAGAAAACATAACATCTGTAGACATCATCAACAAGATCGTAAACGAAATAGAAGTACCATAGACAGCAAACTTACAGCAATCAGTCTTCGAATAGACAATGTGATTACCATGAACCGATTGATTTAACTGCTTGCTGAACACTGCTTGTCGAAAACCGTTTACTAAATAATATGGATACTAAAGAATTACTAAAAAAAGTACGCAAGATCGAAATAAAGACACGTCGTTTGTCTGATCACATCTTTGGAGGGGAATACCATTCCACCTTCAAAGGTAGAGGTATGACTTTTAGTGAAGTGAGGCAATACCAATTTGGTGACGACGTTCGAAACATCGATTGGAATGTCACTGCACGTTACAACGAACCTTACATCAAGGTCTTCGAAGAGGAACGCGAACTGACGATGATGCTGATGGTAGACATTTCGGGTTCGGAATTATTTGGGACCGACCTACAATTCAAAAACGAAGTCGTTACCGAGATCGCTGCCACTTTGGCCTTTTCCGCCACACAAAACAATGACAAGATAGGGTTGATACTGTTCACAGACGACGTGGAACTTTACATTCCTCCAAAAAAAGGCCGTTCGCACGTACTTAGAATTATCCGTGAACTCATAGAATTCAAACCAAAGAGCAAACAAACAAATGTTGCCGAAGCATTGAAATTTCTACGAAACGTGATGAAGAAGAAAGCCATTGTCTTTGTCCTATCCGATTTCATTGCAGACGATTACAAGCAAACGCTTAAAATTGCAGCAGGAAAACATGACGTCACCGGCATTAGAGTCTACGACAAAAGTGAAGAGGCCATCCCGAACTTGGGAATGGTGCAAATGCAAGACGAAGAATCGGGAGAATTGATGCTAGTCAACACATCATCTAGAAAAACAAGAACGAATTACAGCAAATTCTACAACGAAAAAGTAGAATACTATAAAGATAGCTTTGCAAAAGCTGGAGCAGGCACAATAGATTGTCGCGTAGATGAAAGCTATGTAAAAAAACTTTTAGGCTACTTTAAAAGAAGAGGATAAAAAGGATTTAACCATTTATGATTAACGATTTTAAATTTTTGAACACAAATAAAAAGCAAGACAGGGAAACCGTCGCAAGCTTTTGGTTCTCAACCCTTGTCTTATGCCTTGTTACACTTAGCTCCTTTTCGCAAGTAACATCGACCATAGATTCTACCTCCATAAGAATTGGGGAGCAAATCACCTATAAGATAGAAGTTGAAACAGATACCACAGCGACTGTTGTCTTTCCAGAGGGTCAAACTTTTCTTCCATTGGAGATGATCGAATCCTATAAAATAGACACGACAAAACACGATGCCAAGTACAACCTCATCAAAAAATATGGATTGACCCAATTCGATTCCGGAGCCCATGTCATCCCACGACAAAAAATAATCATTGGAAACAAACCCTTTTTCACGGATTCACTCAAGGTAGAAGTGAAAAACGTAGCCATCGATACCACCAAACAAGGTCTATATGACATAAAGCCAATAATTCAAGTTGAAAAAAGCGTTGGAGATTGGTGGAAGTATCTTCTACTGGCCATAGTGTTGGTTGCATTGGTAGCCTTCCTTCTCTATTGGTTCATATGGCGTAAAAAACCGTTGACGGAAGAAGAAGAAATCGCTTTGCTTCCTCCTTACGACAGAGCGAAGCTGGCATTGAAGAAACTAGATGAATCCGGTTATCTCAAAAATGCCGAAATGAAAGAGTACTACTCCGAGTTGACCTTCATCATTAGAAAATACCTAGACGAAAAGGTCTACGATCGTGCATTGGAAAGTACCACGGACGAACTTGTAAACAGGCTAAACCTCTTGAAGGAAGGCAATCAAATCGAGTTGAGCAAAGAAGACATAAGAAACATAGAGACCATCCTGAAGCGTGCCGATTTAGTAAAATTTGCAAAATCTGCTCCAGACATCGCCCTAGCAGAGATAGACAGAAAGACGATAGACATTGAAATAGATCAAGTAAAGGAAGCATTGCCTGAGCCTACAGAAGAAGAAAAATTACTAGATCAGCAATACAAGGAAGAACAAGAGAAAAAGCAAAAGCGCAAAAAAGTAATGCTTACCGTGGCAATAGCCGTCTTTCTATTGTTTGCCACACTTACCGGTTTCATCATCAAGTATGGATTCAGTTATGTAAAGGACACGATAATTGGTCATGAAAGCAAAGAACTCCTCGAAGGCAATTGGGTGACCAGCGAATATGGCTACCCGCCAATAACCATAACCACCCCTAAAGTCTTAAAACGCATGAATGCCTCCATTCCTGACGAAATGAAAGACAAGATAAAGATATCAATGTTTGGGTATGGTAGCTTAATAGAACACTTGAATGTTGCAGTAGCAACAACAAGTTTAAACACACCTCAAGGACAAGGTCAAGAAGATGGGCAAGGAGAAAACCAAATAGATCTAAATCAAGCTGTGGATGCGAGCATAGAAAAATGGGAGAGTTCCGGAGCACAAAACATCATTTTAAACAAAGTAAAATTTACCACTCCAAATGGAGCCGAAGGATTGAAGACATCTGGTACTGGTGATTTCCCAACATTGATTGAAGGACAAACAAACGAAGGCAAGTTTACCATTTTAAGCTTTACAACTCAAAACATATTGCAACAAATCATTTTGACATGGAAGAGCAACGATGTTTATGCAGATCAAATAACAGAGCGAATTATTAACTCTCTCGAATTAAAACCTAAAGAAGAAGAATAATGTTTGAAGGCATCGAATTTTTAAACAAACCGTTTTTCTGGTTGCTATTGTTGCTACCAATAGCCATACTATGGTATGTTTTTAAGCACAGCAAGCAAACTGCGGAGCTAAGAATATCAAGTTTAAAAGGTTTCAAAGTAACCAAATCCTGGTTGCCAAAACTGAAACACTTGCTATTTGCCCTACGTTTGTTCGCATTGGCCTTTTTAATAACTGCATTGGCCAGACCAAGGACGGTAGATGTTTCCACTAAAACAAAAACCACCCGAGGAATAGACATTGTGATAGCCATAGATGTCTCAGCCAGCATGCTTGCAAAAGACCTAAAACCCAACCGATTGGAGGCATTGAAAAACGTTGCTGCAGAATTTATAAAAGGTAGACCAAATGACAGGATTGGTTTGGTGGAATACGCTGGTGAAAGTTACACGAAAACACCAATAACAAGTGACAAGTCCATTGTTTTGCGTTCATTGAAGGACATAAAGTACAACTCCATCATAGAAGGAGGAACAGCAATAGGAATGGGGCTGGCTACCTCGGTTAACCGACTAAAAGACAGTAAGGCCAAGAGCAAAGTCATCATCCTGCTAACAGACGGAGTAAACAATTCCGGCTCAATAAATCCAAAGATCGCCAGTGAATTGGCGTTGGAGTTTGGCATAAAGACATACACCATTGGCTTAGGTACAAACGGCATGGCGCTATCCCCCATAGGAAGAACATCCAGCGGGCAATTTCAATATGGGAGGGTACAAGTTGAAATAGACGAAGCCTTATTGAAGGAAATAGCTCAAGTTACTGGAGGAAAATACTTCAGAGCAACAAACAACAAGAAGTTGGCACAAATCTACGACGAAATAAACAAACTTGAAAAAACGAAAATCGAAGAGTTCAAGTTCTACAATTACGAAGAGAAGTACAGATGGTTCGTATGGATTGCAGGGCTAATGTTACTCTTGGAACTATTGTTGCGATTTACCATTTTTAGAAGTTTCATATAGATAAAAGAATACATTTTGAAAAAAGGAATCATCATACAAGCCAGTTCAAGAAGCATAGGGAACACTAGTGGCATAGTTTCTTTTTTACAAGAACAAACAGGTTATGACATTGTCGATTTAAACACCAAACAAATCGGTCATTTCGATTATGAATTCAAAAATCAAGATGACGATTTCAACGCCTTGTTCAAAGACATCGTACAACATTATGATGTCATTGTCTTTGCAACACCAATCTATTGGTACACGATGAGCGGATTGCTAAAGGTGTTCATAGATAGAATTTCCGATTTCCTGAAAATCGAAAAGGATTTCGGCAGACGGTTGAGAGGTATGCAAATGGGTGTGGTAAGTTGTAGTGATGAAGACGAAGTTTTCGACGGTTTTGCGATGCCGTTCGAGGAAAGTGCAAGATATCTCGGAATGCATTACAAAGGACACATTCACACATGGATTGAAAAGAAAGGCATTTCGAAAGAAGTAAAGGCAAAAATAAAAGCATTTGGCGACAGTTTGACCACTGCCCAATACACGAATAACAAATAACAAAAAGAACCCTGCATGCTCAGGAAGTAAATATGTTTGATCTATTAGAAGAAAAAATATGGTTTTGGACATTGCTAATCATCCCAGCGATAATAGTACTGTTTTTAATACTCCAAATTTGGAAGCGTAGCGCTCAAAACAAGTTTGCCAACAAAGAAATGATTGGTAGGTTGAGTCCAAACAAGTCGCTCTTCAAATCCACTTTAAAGGTAATCGTGCTTTGTTTGGCTTTTGCCAGTTTGACCATTGCATTGGTCAATCCGAAAAATGGTTCGAAACTCGAGACCGTAAAACGAGAAGGTGTAGACATCGTTTTTGCCGTAGATGTCTCAAAAAGCATGTTGGCAGAAGACATTGCACCGAATCGATTGGAAAAATCGAAGCAGTTGGTAACCCAAATCATCAACAACTTGGCCAGTGACCGTGTTGGGATAATCGCCTATGCAGGAAAGGCATTCCCACAATTGCCAATAACGACGGACTATGCCTCTGCGAAGATGTTTCTTCAAAACATGAATACAGACATGCTATCTTCACAAGGAACAGCAATAAACGAAGCCATAGAACTAGCTAAGACATACTATGATGACGATGAACAAACCAATCGTGTATTGATCATAATATCCGATGGGGAAGATCATGGTGAATCATCGGCAAGTGTCGCAGAGGAAGCCAGCAAAGAAGGCATTAGAATATTCACCATAGGCGTTGGAGACACAAAAGGCGGACCAATACCCATAAAAAGGAACGGTGTGGTACTCAACTACAAAAAAGACAGACAAGGTGAAACCGTCATTACTCGTCTAAATGAAGAAACACTTCAAAACATAGCAGACGAGGCGAATGGCGCATACATAAACGGAAGAATAACAGACAATGTCGTAGAAGAAATAAAAGCCATTCTCAATAGAATGGACAAAACAGAGTTCGAAGCCAAGCAATTTGCAGATTTCGAAGATCAATTCCAATGGTTTTTAGGTATTGGTATTTTTCTTCTATTCTTGGATATCTTTCTTTTGGAACGTAAAACAGGTTGGTTGAAAAGATTGAACTTATTTAATGAAAATTTCTAATTTTTGCCAAATGAAGTCAGGATTTTCAATAGAACATTTGAAGCTCATAATTTATAAAATCCTTAACAGCAAAAATGATGGTGGTTTTATATATTTATTTTTGGTAAAAAAAACTATAATTGAAAAACTTGCCTTGGCAAGCATAAGATGAAACAGATAATAACATACATATTGCTATTGACGACAGTGTACTCGTTTGCCCAAGAGCAAGAAGACAAACAGTTGGCTTTGGCTACGCAGAAATCCAATGATCTGGTCTATGAAGCCAATGACTTGGCAAGCAACGACGATTTTATTTCCGCAGAAATGGAATATCGCAAAGCATTGTCTGAAAAACCTACCAGTGTTGCAGGAACATACAACCTAGCACATTCCTATTATAAAAAAGGCAACTACGAAGAAGCATTGTATCGCAACAAGCAAGCCGCCAAGAATGCAACCGACAAATTAGAAAAGCACAGGGCATTCCACAACATAGGGAACATCTTGATGAAAAACAACAAGTGCAAGGAAGCTGAGGAAGCCTTTAAAAATGCATTGAGAAACAACCCCACAGACGACGAATCCCGCTATAACCTAAGCTTGGCAAAGGAATGTGCCAAAGAGCAAGAGGAACAACAGGAGCAACAGGAGCAAGACGACAAAAACGATAAGGACAAGGACAAGAAAGAAGACGAAAACAAAGACCAAAAGGATAAAGAAGACGAAGGAAAAGACAAGGAAGACGAAAAAGACAAAGGCGAGAAAGACAAAAAAGAAGGCGAGGACAAAAAGGACGAAAAAGGAAAGCCCAAAGATGAAAAAGAGGACAAAGGAGAAGGAGAAGACAAGAAAGACCAACAAAAGCCTCAACCACAGCCAGGAAAGCTATCCCCTCAACAAATCAAGAACTTACTCGAGGCCATGAACAACCAAGAACAAAAGGTTCAAGACAAAATGAATGCAAACAAAGCAAAAGGCATAAAGATACAAACAGAAAAAGACTGGTAAAACGAATTGAGACTTACGAATTTCGATTTATTTCACAAATTGCAAGTTCAAAATCTAGAATCGTACATTTAAAATGAAACTAATCAAACACATATCCATACTATTCCTTGTTTTGAGCACGAGTTTGCTCTCCGCACAAGTAAAGTTTGAAACCAAGGTAAGCAAGAAGAAACTGGGCATCAACGAGCGTTTGCGCGTCGACTTTCAAATGAATAAGGATGGAGACAACTTCAATCCCCCCAATTTTGACAACTTCACCGTAGTTGGTGGTCCAAACCAATCCGTGAGCACTTCTTGGATAAATGGTAAAAAGAGCTTTCAAAAAACATACAGTTATTTTCTAGCACCAAAAAAAAGAGGGAGCTTCCCCATAAAGCAAGCAACCATAAATGTCGATGGACAAGTTTACAAAACATCCCCAATAACCATAACGGTCACCAAGGCCGTAGACAAACCAAAAAACGGTGACAATGCAGAATATCTTGCTACCGAGAACATACATCTGGTAGCAGAGGTCTCAAACTCAAATCCGTATTTGAACGAAGCCATAACGGTCGTCTACAAACTATACGTCTCCCCAAACACAGGCGTTAGCAATTGGAGAGAGATAGACAACCCAAAATTTGATGATTTCTGGAGTCAGAACATAGACATCAAGGGACTTAAGATACTAAATGGTACCTATAAGGGGGAGGACTATCGCTATGTCGTACTCCGCAAGTCCGTTTTATACCCTCAAAAAACAGGAAAACTGGACATAGAGCCATTAAGTCTCGACATCACCGTAGACGTGCCCACAAAACGTCGTGACATATTTGGAGGGCGTCTAATGACGCAAGTTCACAGAACCGTTTCGGCAGGAAATAGAACCATTAATGTGAAGCCATTGCCAGAAACAGGAAAGCCGCTTGACTTTACTGGTGCCGTTGGCGAGTTTAATTTTAGATTGATGACCTCTAAAACAGAATTGAATGCAACGGAATCATTACAAGCCAAGGTAGAGGTTTCAGGGAAAGGAAACCTAAAGTTGTTTGAGTTGCCCAAACTAAACGTACCGAGTTCTCTGGAAGTATATGAACCCGAACATAAGGAATCCGTGAGAACCAACTTGGCAGGAATGCAAGGAAGCATCTCGGATAGCTATACCATAGTTCCACAATACAAGGGCAAATATCCAATACCAAGCATTTCCTTTTCCTATTTCGACTTGAAAACGGAAAGTTACAAACGCATCTCTTCCGAAGAAACCGTGATAGATGTCCTCGAAGGCCCGAGCTATGCCAATTCGGACAATAATGCAGCAACTTCAAGTACAGGAAAGCAACCAGTACTTTTAAGCAACGATCAATTTGCATTTGTAAAGACAGAAGCCAATCTAGTATCAAAAAAGAGCACTCACTTCTTCAAATCCACAGCCTTCTGGAGTAGTTTGCTAGCTCCTTTTCTAGCCATTCCTTTGGCCATCGCATTCCGAAGAAAAAAAGCAGAACGAGATGCCGATGTGGTAGGAAACAGATTGAGAAAGGCAGACAGGCTAGCCAAACGCTATTTGGGGGAAGCAAAAAAATCCTTGGGCCAAAAAGAAGCATTCTATGTCGCATTGGAAAAAGCGCTACATAATTACTTGAAGGCAAAACTTAACATAGAAACTAGCGATTTAAGCAAAGACAAGATAAAGATCTTGTTGGCAGAACGCCAAGTAGACCCATCGACAATCTCGGAATTCGACAACATTTTGGAAAGTTGTGAACTGGCAAGATACACCCCAATTACAACGGTAACCATGCAACAAGATTACGACAAGGCAGCACAAACCATTAATTTAATAGACAGGCAAATACGATAGTTTTGTCTTTCTTCCAAGGAAACTATTAAATATCAAAGCAATGAAAGCATTAACATACCTATTATTCTTCATTTTAACCAGCAGTCTTACAGCTCAAGACAATGCGTTGTTCGACCAGGCCAACACCTTGTACAACGATGGTAAATTCGCAGAAGCCTTGGACAAGTACAATGCCATATTGCAAGGCGACAAACATTCTGCCGAGTTGTATTTCAACATCGCAAATGCGCATTACAAGCTAAATCATATTGCACCAAGCATATATTATTATGAAAAGGCATCAAGATTGGCTCCAAATGATTCTGAAATAAAGAACAACATGGCATTTGCAAACAATATGAAAATAGATGCCATAGACGTATTGCCAGAGATTGGCATCAAGAAATTCATAAAGAACTTGACCAACACTTTCAGTTTTGACACTTGGGCAAAACTATCGGTAATCTTGGTATTTGGTTTTGTGACATTGTTTTTGCTATACTATTTCACTTATTCCACAGTTCAGAAAAGATTGTACTTCATAAGTAGTCTAGCTTCCATATTCTTCGCATGCTTTGCCTTGGCCTTTACATTTCACAATTATAACTTGGCACAAAAAGACAAGGCAGCCATTGTCTTTGCACAAGAGAGTCAAGTAAAGAGCGAACCTAACCTAAGAAGTGATGAAGCATTCACCCTACATGAAGGAACCAAAGTTCAAATTCTAGATACCGTAAGCAATTGGAAAAAAATCAAACTTGCAGACGGTAAGACGGGTTGGATTGCCAATGACGACATAAAGGAACTTTAGTCATCAAGCTTTCGTCTCCTCTTCTTTTCCTTCTATTTCCCCACCATTGATGATACTTGGAAAAATCATAGGTGCCAACGATTTTACAGGTTCGTATAAAATGGAGTCTTTCATGTCATCCTCATCGATAAAAGCAATCGTACTGTTCATCTTGTTAAAGACGATAAGAACTACACTCAGGATCAAACCAATTTTAAGAGCTCCAAAAATACCACCAAGCAGTTTGTTCAAAATGCCCAAAGCAGCAAAATCGGCAAGCTTGGTCAAAGCCTTTCCCGCCAAGGATATCGCCACGATAATTACCACGAATGTAATGGCAAAAGCTGTGACGTTTATGGTTTGCTCACTCCATTCGGTCTTGCTTTCCAAATAAGATGCGACAAAGTTGCTAAAATGTATGGCCCCATAAACTCCGCCAACCAACGCAACGAGCGAAGCTATTTCCACAAAGAGTCCCTTCATGAATCCACGAACCAATCCAAACAGCAGAAGCGCAGCCAAAACAATATCTATAATACTCATAAGAATGCATTTAATGTGTAAACCTACACAATTTAATAGCATATAAAAAACGAATCTTTTTTTAAATAATTGCATCCTAGTCAATCCAAAAGCAAAATTCATAGAATTTCCAAAAATCTTTATTCGAAAGGCCAAGTGGTCATGATTTGAAAATAACTAACTTTGCCCTTGTCATTTTTACAATCAAAAAAGATTTCCGTTGCAGTTTAGCTTAAAACGGAATTAAAAGATGGAAAACAAATATGTCTAGAGATCAAGAATTAAAAGAACGTTGGGAAATGGTAGTAAAGAAACTATCAAATCAATTTGCAGAAGGGGATACATTGGATTTGGATGCCATAATCTACTTGATAGGCATACAAGAATTGGGACAACTGGAACGCAAGTTCAAAAAGGATCACAAATTGGATTTAATGCACATTGCCATATGCAAATTACTACAACCCTATGGTTATTATGAATTCGATTTTGTCGATGAAGATGGTTGGCCTCACTATACGATAAAGGAAGAATTGCCACACCTAAAAGCTGGGGAACAAAGCATCCTTATGAAAGAAGCCATAGTAAACTATTTTTTAGAGACAAAGTACATAGATTAGATGCTTTTGGTATGTTGTTTGATGCATTGAAGGAATTAATCTTAAAATAAAAAACAATGAAAAAAGCAAAATTACCACTACTTTTCGCTCTAGCGACTACACTAATGGCTTGTCCTCAAAAAGACGACGACATGCCGCCAGAACCTATGGATTCCATCATTGGAACGTGGAAATACTTCAAGTCCTATGAAAATGGGGAGGAAGTGACCTTGGAACCATGTGACACCGAGGAAACTTTGATCTACTCAGCAAACGGGGCATATTCTGGGTCCAATTACGACGAAGTAAATGGAACTTGTGAATTGGAGGAAACTACAAGCGGTACTTGGACAAAAAATGGATCCATCTACAACATTACCATTGAAGGGGAAACTGAATCTCAGGAACCTGTTTTCGAAGAAGACACCTTTTATTTGGAATATAGCGATACAGAAGGGTCCACCACCACAACGTACAAAGAGGTGTATAAAAGACAATAGTTGTTCATCTCCAATAAATTTGACGCCTTCATGCTCTTGAAGGCGTTTTTTTATCCATAAAATCACTAAATTTGCCATCATTTTACAATGACCACCATGATAGACAAGATAAAGGAGCTCATCACAGAAGCAGAAGCATTCAAAGCACAATCCAAAGAAGAGGTTGAAGCTTTCCGCATAAAATACTTAGGTAGGAAAGGATTGCTGAACGACTATTTCGCCGAATTCAAAAATGTGGCGAACGAGCAAAGGAAAGAATTTGGTCAGACCATAAACAAACTTAAGAAGACGGCAGAAGAAAAAGTAGCTGCATTGAAAAGTGAATTGGAATCCAATGAAGAAGACAAAGGTGTCCTTGGAGATTTGTCTCGCCCAGGGGAACCTATCGCATTGGGTGCTCGTCATCCCATTTCGTTGGTGAAAAACCAAATTACGGACATTTTTTCCCGCATAGGATTCAATGTGAGCGAAGGCCCGGAAATAGAAGACGATTGGCATAACTTTACAGCTTTGAATCTTCCGGAGTATCATCCCGCTAGAGATATGCAGGACACGTTTTTCATACAAACAAATCCAGATATACTACTACGTACGCACACAAGCTCCGTACAAGTACGCTATATGGAAAACAATCCTCCTCCAATACGCACCATCTCTCCTGGAAGAGTATATAGAAACGAAGCCATTTCGGCACGTTCCCATTGTTTTTTCCATCAAGTGGAAGGGCTTTACATAGATAAAGATGTGAGCTTTGCAGATTTAAAGCAAACCTTGCAATACTTTACAACCGAGCTTTTTGGAAAATCCAAGATCAGGTTGCGCCCGTCCTACTTCCCGTTTACTGAGCCTAGCGCGGAAATAGATGTGTATTGGGGGTTGGAAACCGATACAGATCATAAGATAACCAAAGGAACTGGTTGGTTGGAAATTGGAGGCTGTGGAATGGTAGATCCCAATGTCTTGGAAAATTGCAAAATAGACTCCAACGAATATTCTGGTTTTGCCTTTGGAGTAGGAATTGACCGTATAGCAATGCTATTGCATCAAATAAGCGACATTCGCTTGTTGAGTGAAAATGATGTTCGCTTTTTAGAACAATTTAAAAGTGCTTTGTAATAGGTATCTAAAAAACAAGCCTTTAATAAATGCTTGTTTTTTAACGATGTAGCATATCTTATTTGTTCATTTCATTCTCACTAGTGGGTTTTTCAAATTTGACGAAAAAAACGCCTCCATATCCATAGAAACTTCTATTCTTATCCATTTTGAGTACTTAACCATCTACTCTTTCGTAAATAGGTAGAACATAGCTTTTAGCCATAAATTGGTTTTCTAAATAAAAAAAGCCCCGATTCTATTGAATCGGGACTTTCTCAGATAGTTGGTTGGTTATATATTAAAGACTAATTAATATTATCGTTTAATAAACTTTTTGGTCATTGTCGCCACGCCATCATTGATTTCAACAAAGTACATTCCTCCTTTAAGGTCTGCTACATTTATCTCTCCAGTCAAATTACCATTGGCAATGGTTTGCCCAATCATGTTTACAATTCTATAAGTCGCTTCAAGGTCTCCTTTCAATTTAACGTTCAATACGTCATTCACAGGGTTTGGATGCATGGTGAAATTGTTGTTGTTGAAATTCACCGTTCTCACCTCTCCTGCAGTTCTTGTGTTACCTATACAGAAGTTGGTGGATTCAGAACTTCCAAAAGAACCTCCCGAAGCCAAAGTTCCCGATCCATCGGACACAGTATACTCGCCTCTTCCGTAAGAACAGCAAATGCCATCTCCATACGTATCTGTAATCACAAAGTCATAACATCCATCTTCTAGGCATACAGTCTCCGTAACCGTGGAACCATCAGGGTTCGACGTAGAGTAACTAGCTGAAGCCACTGTTGCTCCATTGGAATCGACAAGCGACCAAGCCGTTTCTTCCGGATAGTTGTCCAATTTAATGGATACCGTTACATCTGTACAAGTAGGAACAGCATCGCCTAGACAGAAACTGGTCGTTTCAGAGCTTGCAAAATCACCGCCTGAGGCCAAAGTACCAGCTGCTCCAGTAACAGCATATGAGCCATTTCCATAAGAACAGCAAATGCCATCTCCATAAGAATCCGTAATTACAAAGTCGTAACATCCATCTGGAAGGCATAATGCCTCTGTAACCGTGGAACCATCAGGATTTGAAGTGGAATAGGATCCAGATGCCACTGTCGTACCATTAGAATCTTTTATTTCCCATGCCGTTTCTTCTGGATAGTTGTCCAAAGTAATTGTAACATTGACTTCATTCTCCGCACATGCCGTATCACAAGGCTCACAAACGGATCCTCCACAATCTACACCTGTTTCATCACCGTTTTGGATACCATCGTCACATGTTGGTGTCGTATCACATGGTTGACAATCTGGCCCTCCACAATCTACACCTGTTTCATCTCCGTTTTGGATACCATCGTCACATGTTGGCGTCGTATCACATGGTTGACAATCTGGCCCTCCACAATCTACACCTGTTTCATCTCCGTTTTGGATACCATCGTCACATGTTGGTGAAGTACCTCCATCACATTTGGTTGATGCTCCAAGACTAGCTCTTACTCCTCCTGGAAGCAGAGTTACCCTCATTCTATCTTTTTGTCCTTGCGTGAATAGGTTCATGCAGGAATCATCACTATAGTCCATATAGTTTTGTACCATGTCTACAGACCCACAAGAGACATGCGTAGTGGCACACCCTCCATTGGAGGCATCGGATTCTGGGGTATCGGATACAAAATCGTCAACTCCACATCCTCCATCTCCCCAAATGTGGCGCAAATTTAAAAAGTGTCCTATTTCATGTGTTGTCGTTCTACCCAAATCAAAAGGTGCTGACAAATAAAATCCTGACCCACCATTTTTGCTTCCAAAGTAATTAGGCCCCATCACAATTCCATCGGTTGCTGCACTTCCTCCCGGGAACTGTGCATACCCAAGGATTCCGCCTCCTATGTTGCATACCCACATATTTAGGTATTGCGAGGTATCCCATGGATCTACTCCTCCTTGTGAGGATTTTTTCATTGCATCATTGGTTCCCCAAGTGGTTTTTGTGGATGATTTTCTGGTAATTCCATTCGTCGCATTGCCATTTTCATCCACAGATGCCAAACAGAACTCTATTTGCATGTCTGCTGCTTGTGACCAAGTATTGTCAGCATCAGAATTCGTTCTTCTGAAATCATCATTCAACACTTGCATTTGAGATAATATCTGTGCATCACTGATATTTTCATTGGAGTTGCTATAGATGACGTGCACGACTACAGGTATCGTAATGATGTCCCCGACTATTTTATTTTGTTGTCCTTGCATTTCTTGAATCTTATTTTGTGTATAAGCTTCAATTTGTTTCATGTTTTCCTCTAAAAGAGGATTCAATTGTTTTCTGTACTCCAAGTTTTCCATAGATTTACAGTTCCGTTCCTGTTGGGCTGAAACTGTAAACAAGAAAAGAAAACTCAATAGAGATAAAGTAATGGTTTTTTTCATGGTAAAATGTTTAAATAAGTATTGGTTTTATGGGAGCAGTTTTAATTGTTTTGCGGGAGCATTTTCAATTGTATATTTTAAAACTATGAAAATTTCTCATTATTTTAATATTTTTTATGATTATTATTCAATAAAAATGCATTTTTATTGAATTTACGGTTTTTACCGTAATTTAAAATAAGACTATTCTTACATTTACAAAGCTATGCATAACATACTCAGTATTAACGACCTTTCAATTTCCTTCTTTTCCAACGGCAAGGAAAATGAAATTATACATTCCATATCGTATCATTTAAAAAAGAATGAGATATTGGGCATAGTTGGAGAATCGGGTTCAGGCAAATCCGTATCGTCCTTGGCCATTTTGGGGCTCTTGCCCAACAAGGTATCCAAAATGACTTCTGGAAGCATTCTATTTGAAAATGAAGATTTGACACTTTTGCCCTCGAAACGGTTTCAATCCATAAGAGGAAAAAAAATAGCAATGATCTTTCAAGAACCTATGAGTTCCTTAAATCCATCAATGTCATGTGGTAAACAAGTGGAAGAAATTTTATCCCAACATACGTCATTGTCAAATAAAGAAATAAAATCGGAAACACTTCTGTTATTTGAAAAAGTAAAGCTTCCCGATCCCATTCGTGTATGCAATTCGTATCCACATGAAATTTCTGGCGGGCAAAAACAACGTGTAATGATTGCCATGGCCATTGCTTGCAAACCAACGATTCTCATCGCTGACGAACCGACTACGGCATTGGATGTTACCGTTCAAAACGACATTGTCTCCCTATTGAAGGAAATTCAAGCGGAAACCAAGATGAGCATCATTTTCATTACACATGATTTGGCTTTGATTTCTGAAATAGCCGATCGAGTCTTGGTAATGTACAAAGGTCACATCGTGGAACAAAATACCGTTGCTTCCATTTTCAAGTCACCTCAACATAATTACACCAAGGCACTAATAAACTCAAGACCATCAATGAATACAAGGCTAAAAACCTTGCCTACCATAAATGATGTTTTGAACAATAATGTTTCTCATGATGAAATTTCTTCGGCAATGCGTAAAAGACATCATGAGGAAATCTACAGCAAACCTCCACTTTTGGAAGTCATCAACCTTGAAAAAGAATACATCTCCAAATCTGGTTGGTTTGGCAAACCAAATTATTTCAAAGCTGTGGACAACGTGAGTTTCAAACTCTATGAAGGGGAAACATTGGGATTGGTTGGAGAATCTGGCTGTGGAAAATCAACTTTAGGCAACGCCATCTTACAACTGGACAAGGCTACTTCTGGTACTATTTTATTTAATGGCTTGGACATTACGAAGTTGAATGCCTCACAAACCACTGCTCTGAGAAAGGACATTCAAATTATTTTTCAAGATCCTTACTCTTCCTTGAATCCGAGAATAACCATTGGAAATGCCATTATGGAGCCTATGAAGGTTCATAAATTGTACGATACAGAAACAAAACGTAAAACCAAAGCCATAGACATTTTGAATAGAGTAGGTTTGTCTGAGGAGCATTTCAATCGTTATCCCCATGAGTTCTCCGGTGGGCAACGACAACGGATTGGCATAGCAAGAACCGTAGCCCTGGAACCCAAGTTGATTGTGTGTGACGAATCGGTTTCGGCCTTGGACATATCCGTACAGGCACAAGTCTTAAATCTCTTGAACGAATTGAAGATCAATTTTGGGTTTACCTATATTTTTATTTCCCATGATTTGGCTGTCGTCAAATACATGTCCGATCAATTGTTGGTTATGAACAAAGGGAAAATTGAAGAATTGGATGATGCAGACACTGTCTACGAGTACCCAAAGAATGAGTATACGAAAAAGCTGATAAATGCCATACCCAAAAGCTTATAGCATAAACACCTTCTTTGCTAAATAAAAGACATTCTTTGTAAAAGACATTACATTTTGGACTCCGTTATGTAATTTGCTCTTCATCAGGGGTTCTTGAAAAATTAATAAGTTAGGTTAAGTTATGATAAATTTGGGTCAACATAGCATAGTGGTCGAACTATGGTACATTTGAGTTTTAAATTTATAATAGGTTTGGGATTACAAATATACATTTGTTTTTCATAAATCAGTTTAAAAGCATTAAAATTAGATGAAATACACAATATTTTAACACTTTAAAAGCTTTTATATTTTATTTAACATCTTGAAATCGTTATTTGCAAACAATGTATCTTAGCGCAAATCCTAGGTTTATCTTACTCCAATACTTTTCTTTCTTGATTTGTAGACTTTATTTTATTCCAAACATTTTTCATATGAGGAAGGGGTTTGCCTTGAGATCTTTAATCCACATTGAGGTTGTTGGTTTGTCTATCCAAAAAAGCAAATAACTTATTTTTGTAGTCTTCACCTCCAACATTGGACATATTGTAATGATCTGCCTTGTCTACAGTTATGAAAACCTTGTCTTTTGCTTTCAAGTTGTTGAACAATTGTTTCCCATACTCATATCTTATGTTGGCATCTTCATTGCCATGGGCAATTAGGATGGGACAATAAATGTTCTTGACAGACTCTATGGGTTTTACTTGCTTTGGATTGAACCTTCCTATTTCTCCAGCTTTTTTCAATGTTTGGTCGCATAACCACTTGAATCCGAATCCATACGTGTATCTTCTTTGATAATCTAGTACGATTTGATTTAAATCGGTGAATGTACTTTCAATAATTCCAAAATCGATCCTTTTGTCATTTTCAATGGCTTGAATGGCTATTGCACCACCTAACGAGTTTCCCCAAATCCCGATTTTGGACTCCGGATCTTCTTTTTCAATCGCGTTGACGATTGTAGAAATATCCTGTTTTTCAAAAAAACCATACGTAGTGTACTGCCCTCCACTTGTTCCATGTGCTCTATTGTCGAATAGCCAACTGGCATAGCCCCTGTTCGCCAAATCCATAACCAATTTTGAAAAATGCTCTTTGCACCCTCCTATACCATGAACCAATATTATGGACGCATATGTGGTCTCCAAATTGGACTCTACATAATAGCCTTGAAGCGAAATGCTGTCCTTGGATAGTAGATTGACCTTCTCGTAGTCTTGATTGTGTACTTCTAGGTAATTGAAGGCTTTGACTCTTTGTGGTTGTAAAATGGCATAAGGCAATACGTTGTTAATTACAAATGCAATGATTATGCTTGTCAATAACCTAAGTTCAATTAGTAAGTGCAACATTTTAGGACAAATATCGGAAGCTAGCTT
>JAHDHI010000114.1 GCA_020631395.1 Bizionia sp. | reverse complement strand
AAAACCCATCTTTTTTGCTATAAAAAACTTACCTAAAATTAATCGAACTCAGGTTATTAATCTTTTATGCGTGATAATAACGTTCTCTGTATATTTTACCATCTTTCCACTGTGTTGCAACTGCTTGTTCTGAAAGCATGGTACTGCCGTCCTTCAATTTCAATTCCATTTCTGCCGTGTAAAATGATGTATTTCCTTGTACAGCAATGTCCTTTACATCATACCTGATGAATTCCTCCAATTGATTGTTTATGAAATCGTGTTCGAAATCGACATTGAACTTCTTTCCTACCTTTGGCTCCCCATTGGCTTCTCTTAACTCTACATCGTCATGTAGGTAAGTTTCCATTGCTAGAATGAATTTTCCTTCTGCCAATAATTCGTGAATGTGTTTTAAATGCCTTTCTATTTCTTTTTCCATCACCTATATTATTTCAAATATGTTTTCTAATTGCTTGTTAGTGTATATTCGCCTGCTGTTACTGCTGGGAAATCTATTTCGGTCTCAGCAATGTGGTTTACATAGTTTGTAAGTGTGTTGGACACCACATTCAAAACGACTTCCAAAATGTCACTGTCATTGAAACCTGCTGCCTTCACTTCTTGAATGGCCTCTGTGGATACTTGGCCCCTGTTTTTTGTTACTGCCTGTGCAAATTTCAACCCAGCTTGAGATTTCTCATCATTTGCAAGCCCTTGGCGACTCTGTTCTATTTGCTCCTCTGTCAAACCATTCATCTTTCCTATGGTTGTGTGAGCAGACAAGCAATAATCACAGGCATTTGCCTCACCTATTACCAAGGCCAATTGTTCTCTATATTTATTTGTAAAGTTTCCACTTGCAGTCAATTCACCTAAACTCAAATACGTCTGCAATGTCGCTGGAGAATTACCAAACACTTTAATCAAGTTGGGTATGAACCCCAATTTGCTTTGTACTGCGTCAAATAATTCTTTTGATTTTCCTGTTGTTGTTTCTGGATTTAATGTTTCAATTCTTGTACTCATGATATTTTGTTTTAATGGTGTTATTCGTTTGTTATTTTAAAATATTGATGCCTTTGCCTTTATTTGCACTTGCACAATGTGTTCTCTGGTCGTTGTTCATCATAAACTTGATAGCCCCAACAATTTGGACACTGATTGTTTTCTATTGCTTTCATATTTTATCTTGTTTTTTAATTACACTGCAAATATGCAACTGGAATTGACCTCAAAAAATGGACAAAGGTTCCTTATGATTGGACTCGCTCAATTTTAGTGATCTTTTATGGAAAAAAGACAAATCCATCATCTTGACATTTTCAAAATAGAAATGATGAATAATGACTCTCGATGAGAATAGAACAACTAGAAATCTAAAAAATGTTGAAACTCAATACTCTTTTCTGAATTGAAGTGGTGACTTTAATGCAGCTTTTGTAAAAAACCTAGAGAAATATGCAGAATCGTTAAATCCTAGACCGTATGCTATTTGTTTTACCGATTCATCAGTATAGATGAGTTGACGTTTGGCCTCAAGAACAATTCGATTCTTGATGAAGTCGCTTGGTGTTTGTGCTCCTACTTTTTGAAAGTTCTTCGTCAATGACTTTGGAGACACTCCCAACCTATTTGCATAGTCGGTTACAGAATGAAGTGATTTATAGTTTTGTTCCACCAAAACACTGAAGTCTTTGAACAGTCTACTCTCAATGTCATCCTTCATTGGATGATTCTCCTTTTTGATGCGAACGGAATGTATGATGAACTGCTTTAAATAGGCTTGCAACATGTCATATTGTGCAGTATCCGAAGCTTTAAATTCATCCATGAGGCTTTCAAGTATGAAGCTTAACTTTTTTGTATCGTTCTCGCAAGGCTTCACAAATGGCGTCTCATAGACATTGTTAAACAATACACCGTTGCAAGCAACTGCTTTGTCGTGTGTTTGTATGCAGTAGAAATCTCTTACGAAAGTTAACTTGTAAGCTTTTTTTATCTTCTCCGAGTCTACAGAAAAAACTTGCCCTGGAGATAAGAAGAACAACACATTCTCATCAAAGGAATAACTTTTGAAATCAATGTTGTAAGTCCCCTTTCCTTCCTTTATCCAATAAATGCCATAGGCATCCATTTGTTCTGGCTTGTTTACTATGCAAGCTTTTTCGAACTGGACGACACTTAGGGAAAAAACATCTTCGAAAGTATATGTTGTTACGTCTTGAACTGCCATTGATTTTATTGAATAGGTCTGGATTTAGTCGTAAAATTTTTAAAATTTAACACCAAAAACACAACTAAAGCTGGCAGAACCCATCCAAAACTATATTTTGCCAAAGGTATGACATCTATAACACCTTCCAGATGCTCTCTGGGGATGATGAACTTCAAAAAATCCGGAATGCTAAATAGAAAGGTGACCATTACAACTCCCCTAAACACCATTTTTGAAGCATGACGTTCTGGAACGACATTCAACAAGATCAAAACAATGGTTATTGGGTAAATGAACATAAGTATTGGCAAGGCAATCACTATTATGGAATGAAAGTCCAATTGCCCGATGGTCACTCCAACTGCACAAGCTACAACTGCTGTAATTGCATAGACCTTATGGGAATTGCCCAATAGGCCTTTAAAATAATCTGCCGTTCCAGCTACTATTCCTACCGCTGTGGTAAAACAAGCCAATGAAATTAAAATGCTCAATACGGAATTTCCAAAATTCCCCAAAGAGGCAATGCTAATGCCCCGTAGCAAGTTTGCACGTTGCATCTCGTTACTCAAGGTGGCATCTATGTTTATTTCCGAACCATGGAATGCACCGACAGATATCAAACCAGCATATATGATGAACAAGCCCAATCCCGCTATGAACCCTGATTTTTTAATGAGTTCCTTTCGAGATTCGAAGGACTCATCCTTCTTGAAATTCAAAGATATTATTATGACGGCTCCAACAACCACGGCCCCAATGGCATCAAAGGTTTGATATCCCTCTAGGATTCCATTTACCACTGGCGTTTCAAAAGTTGCTACATTCATCTCCATCGTACTATGAAACAAACCAATGACAATAACCAACAACAAAGTCACTACGATTAAAGGCGTTAAGAACTTACCTATCAAGTTAAGGATTTTCGATCGATTCAAAACAAAAATCAACACTAGGGTAAAATATATGGTACTTGTCAACAATGGACTAGTACCAAATGCAGGATGAATGGCTATTTCATGTGCAGCAGACGCAGTTCTAGGAGAAGGTATCGCTATTGAGATAATGTAGACGACTATGCAATAGATCAAACTGAAAAGAGGAGAAACCTTTTTTCCAAAATCGGCCATGGTCCCTTGAAGTCGTGCATGTGCCAGAATTCCCAATATTGGAATAAAAACTGCTGTGATCATGAAACCAATGGTCACCCAAAACCAATCTTCCCCTGCATTGTAACCCAAAAGAGGAGGTAACAATAAGTTGCCAGCTCCAAAAAACATAGAGAACAAGGCAAAACTTGTAACAAACAACTCTTTTCTTTTTTTCATACTAAATCTCTTTTTTTCGTTAAAGACAAATTATTCCAGACTGAAGACTAAAACTTATCTTTGCCCAAGATACTTTAAAAATGATTTTAGAATACAAAGGAATTGATATTTTTTACAAAGACATAGGACTGGGAAAAACCATTGTTTTGCTCCATGGTTTCTTGGAAGATCAATCCATGTGGAACGATGCGGTTACCATTTTATCCAAAAAAAATCGTGTAATAACAATAGATTTGTTAGGTCACGGCGGGACGGGTTGCATCGGTTACATCCATACCATGGAAGATATGGCAATGGCAGTAAAGGCTGTTTTAAACCACTTGGAAGCTACTGATTGTACATTTATTGGACATTCAATGGGTGGTTATGTTGCTTTGGCCTATGCAGAACTATACACCAAAGACATAAAAGGCTTATGCTTGTTGAATTCTACCTATGAAGCTGATGACGAAGAAAGAAAATTATTGAGAACGCGCGCCAACAAAATGGTACAAAGCAACTTTGACAATATGGTACGCCTGTCCTTTTCCAATCTATTTAGTGCCAAAAGCAAAGCTATCCATAAAACAAAATACGAATCTGCGTTGCAAGCAGCTCTGAAAACGCCCCTTCAAGGTTATATGGCTGCACAAGAAGGAATGAAGCTACGAAATGATTCTTCAACGTTCTTTTCTGAAGCCTCTTTTGACAAAATCATTCTATTAGGGAAAAAAGACCCTGTTTTAAATTATGAGGAGATCCTTCAGTTTGCTAAAAGACACAACATTGAAACACACATTTTCTCCGAAGGTCATATGTCACACATCGAAAACAAAGAAGATTACTTATTAAGAATTATGCATTTCATCGAATAAATAGAGCTTATTGTCGGAAGCTTGTTTTTTTTAATTATATTTAGAAACCTACAAACTAGATATATAAACAAATGCTCCCAACTAACTATGCGATTAATATGTAATTTATTCGGTCACAACTTTGAAGTATCAAGAAATGTAACCTACCACGTAAAAGAGTATAAATGCTCGCACTGCAACAAAGAATTGACAACAAATGGGAATGGCAACCTCATAGCTCTAACTCCCAAATACAGGGAAATAAACTCCATTTTATCGCGTATTCACACCAAGCGACAATCTAAGCTAAACCGAGAAGAGCTTCATAGGACTTACAAAATGACCTCCTAATCAGAGAAATTTTTCCATCCTTGAGCTTGCAAAGGAACTTTTGTTTCTGCTCTGGTAACCAAATTGGCCCCTGCATTTTCTTCTGTCATAAAACCTATGACCGTTAAATTTGGATTTGCCTTTATCTTAGGGTAATCATCTTGGGAAACTGTCATTAACAACTCATAATCCTCTCCTCCGTTCAATGCTATCATTGTACTATCCAAATTGAATTCTTCGCAAGTTGAAATTACTTGAGGATCCAAAGGAATCTTGTCTTCATACAGATCGCAACCTACTTTACTGGCCTTGCAAATATGTAGAATCTCAGAAGATAGTCCATCACTAATGTCAATCATTGCTGTTGGTTTCACTTCCATGTCCTTCAACAACTTGACGATGTCCTTTCGTGCCTCAGGTTTTAATTGACGCTCCATTATGTATGTGTAGGCATCAAGATCCGGTTGATTGTTGGGGTTGACTTTAAAAACCTCTTTCTCACGCTCCAAGACTTGCAATCCCATGTATGCACCACCCAAATCTCCTGTTACCACAAGTAGATCGTTAGGTTTTGCTCCATTCCTATAGACGACGTCATTAGATTTCACTTCCCCTATTGCTGTAACGGAAATCAACAATCCTGATGTGGAAGATGTCGTATCTCCTCCCACCACATCCACATTGTAGACTTTGGACGCCGTTTCGATCCCTGAATACAATTCCTCCAAAGCCTCCAAAGGAAATCTATTGGATACGGCTATGGATACTGTAATCTGCGTAGCTTCAGCATTCATAGCATATACATCGGACAAGTTCACAATTACGGCTTTATATCCCAAATGTTTCAATGGCGCATAGCTTAAATCGAAATGAACACCTTCTACAAGCAGGTCCGTAGTAACTACAATTTGCTTGTCCACATTATCAATTACAGCAGCATCATCTCCAATTCCTTTGATCGTGGATTTGTGCTTTGCTTCAAAATTCTTGGTCAAATGATCTATCAACCCAAATTCTCCTAGATCGTTCAATTGCGTACGTTGTTGATTTTTATCTTCTATCATAGCGCAAAAATAAGGACTTGGCAACAAAAAGTAGGGTAATCTTGTTTTAAAATGTTGATAAATTAAGTATTAGTAAATGCTTTTTTGTTTAAAGACAAAACATTTACTTGGACTACCTAGTAAATTTGGTATAAATTTCTAAGCGACTTTTCTGTTGTTTTT
>JAHDHI010000113.1 GCA_020631395.1 Bizionia sp. | reverse complement strand
ACGACAAGCATATCTATGCAACAGGAAACAATGGCCTTTTTAAACTAGACAACACCAATCCATTCAAACCAAAGTCCAATACCCAACTAATCATAAGCCAAAACGGTCCAAAATTCGAATTGAGCACCATAAATTACCTCAATTCGAATTCGCTTAAAATCGCATATCAATTGAATAAGGCTTCTTGGGTGGAAACGGATGGTGGAGTACTTGACTTTGAATCCATCAAACAAGGCAATCATCAAATAAAGTTCAAATACAGGGACAACTTGAGCGATTGGGCGTATAGTAAAACTTATGGCTTCAAGATTGTTTTTCCTTGGTACAAGCATATTTGGTTCTATGTATTGATAATGGTAATCATTTTTGGAAGCATAGTCTTATTTACATACCATCAACTGCAAAAAAGCATAGCAAAGAACAAAGCCTTGAAAAACACCATTGCAGAGCGTGAAAAGCTAAGAGATGAACTAAACCAGGTAAGAACGAATGTTGCTCAAGATTTCCACGATGAGCTGGGAAATAAATTGGCAAGCATTTCTGTATTATCCAACCTTCTTTCCAAGAAAACGGATATCGATATGCAGTTACATAAAAAAATCACCCAGATAAACAAAGATGCCAAGGCCCTATATTCAGGTATGCGAGATTTCGTTTGGGCCATAGACCATAAAAGCGATACACTCGTAGAACTCATGTTCTATCTCAACAATTTTGGAGAGGAATTATTTGAAAACACATCCATAATGTTCATTTCAGGAAATAATCACAATTGCGATGAGGATATGGCCCTACCCTACTATTGGAGCAAACAATTGGTATTTGTTTTCAAAGAAGCCATGACAAATTGTTTGAAACACAGCAATGCCACAAAAGCAACGCTCCGTTTTGCCATAGCGGAGAACAGTTTGAGCGTTTCGTTCAAAGACAATGGCATTGGTTACTCAGATGAAGCATTGGAACGAAGAAACGGCCTTTCCAACATGCATCGCAGAGTGGAAAAGATAAACAGCAATTTGAAGATAGTTTCCAATGACGGCGTACAAGTTGTTTTTACTGGTCTTTTAAAAAATCAAATCTAAAATCACCCTTTTCGGGTGACTTTGGAGCTATGGTGCTGTTATAGTTTTGCAGCAAAACTATAATTATGAAACAAACATTACTCTCTTTATTCATAGCAGTATCTTCGATAGCTGTAAATGCCCAAAACACCTATGTGCCGGACGACAACTTCGAGCAAGCCTTGATAGACCTAGGCTACGATTCTGGAGCTTTGGACGATTATGTTCCTACTGCAAACATCAATACCATAGAAAATATAAATGTGGCAACAAAAGGCATCTCTGATTTAACAGGAATCGAAGATTTCACGGCGTTGGCTTATCTAACCATGTACAATAACCAAGTTACCAATTTGGACATAAGCAACAATATCTCATTAGTTTACCTTTTTGCCTATGGAAATCAATTATCTAACATAGACGTTGCTGCAAATACAAACTTAAACTACTTGAATGTGGGAAACAATCAATTAACCAGCCTAGATGTATCCAACAATACGCTTCTAGAGACTTTACATATCCCAGTCAATTCGATCACCAGTTTGGAACTAAGCAACAATGCATCATTAATTTACTTGGATGTCTCAACAAATAGCTTAACGTCTTTAAATGTCAAAAATGGAAACAATGCGAACATTACTACTTTTAAAACCAATTACAACAACTTTTTGACCTGCATACAAGTAGATGATGCAGCTTGGAGTACTACGAATTGGACAGATATTAATTCTACCACCAGCTTTGATGAAAATTGTACCATGTGCATATTGGATATTCCTGATTCGAATTTTAAAAACTATTTGTTGAACCATGCAGGAATCAACATCAACGGCGACACGGAAATTCAATGTAACGAAGCTTCTACTTTCAATGGAACCATAGATTGTAACAACATGTCCATTTCGGATTTAACAGGAATTGAGGCATTTACGGCTCTAAGTCAATTGAAATGCTATAACAACTCATTGACAAACTTGGATGTATCCAACAACACCAATCTAACATGGTTGGAAGCAAATTACAATAACATAGCAAGCATAGATGTTTCAAATAACGTACAATTGAACTATTTTCATATTGCCGAAAACAACTTGTCTAGCATTGACATATCCAACAATACATCTTTGACATCTATTTCAATACGCAACAATAACATTAGTAGTTTTGATGTTACAAACAATATTTTTCTGGATGCAATTTCCATAGAAGGTAATTTGTTAACCAGTTTTGATGTTAGCACCAATACTAGTTTAACATATTTGAATGCCAAATTGAACAATTTAACGTCCTTGAACGTTAAAAATGGAAACAATGTGAATTTTGTAGGTTTTTGGTCTACTGGCAATCCAGATCTTACTTGTGTAGAAGTAGACAATGCAACTTGGAGTACTGCTAACTGGACTAATATAAATTTGCCAACCATCTTTTCCGAAGATTGCTCTTCCTTGAGTGTCGATGAATTTGATGAAATAAGGATTTTCGAAGTATATCCCAACCCTAGCAATGGAACAGTAAACATTATGAGTAAAAATACAATTGACGAAATTGCCATATGCGACCTCCAAGGTAGAATCGTGAAAGTGAGTCATCCAAATCAAAAAACAGTCAGAATAACTGCACCTTCTCTTCAGAAAGGAATATATTTGATCCGTATAAAATTAGGAAATGCAATAGCTTCCAAACAATTGATCATAAAATAACTTAACATATAAAATGTCATTGAGGGTTGTCATTATCGAAGATCATGAAATATTGCTGCATTCGTATGCAGAAATAATAGACAATGATTCACAATTTACTACCGTAGGCAAGTACGTTTCTTGTGAAACGGCACTCATCAACTTCAAGAATGACAATCCTGACATTTTGCTTATCGACGTCCAATTACCAGGTATAAATGGCATTGAAGGCATAAAAGCCTTCAAAAGACTCAAACCACAAGTACAAGCCATCGTCATTTCTGTTCATGAAGGATCTAGATACATCTTTGAAGCATTATGTGCCGGTGCCGTTGGCTACCTAACAAAAAACATAGAACCTCAAGAATTGATAAGTGCCTTGTTGCAAGCAAAGAATGGTGGAGCTCCCATGAGTAGCAAAATTGCCAGAAAGGTTGTGGAATCCTTTCAATTTCCCAAGGAAGAAGAACTTTCGGATAGAGAAAACGATGTCTTGGAATTGCTAGCAAAGGGAAAAAGCTATGGAGCCATTGCCCAAGATTTGCATTTGTCCATCAATACCATAAAAACACATACTAGGAACATTTATGAAAAACTACATGTGAACAGTAAAAAGGAGATTATTCAGAAATACGCATTTAAAAACACGAAATAACCATATCCTCTCCCATTCGATCATAACCGATCTTTCTCACACGATGCTTCAACCCTTTATTTCCAATTTGTAGCCAACACCATGAACATTGCTGAGTTTTATGGAATCGTCATCCTTTAACTTCTTGCGAAGTTTGGATATATAGGTGTCCAAGCTTCTTCCCACAAAGACCCCATTGTCCTCCCAAACCTTTTTTGTCAACTCGTCTCGCTTTATGATTTGATTGGGATTGGAAACGAAAATTGCCAACAATTCGCATTCTTTTTTCGACAAGTTGATTTCCGTGGCTGCCTTTACCAACTTATTTTGTTCTGGAAAAAAGTAAAAACTACCTATGGCGTATTTTTCTTTATCGTCTTCTTTGGCCTGAACTTGCTTCCTATTGTTAACAACAAAATCCAGCAAGGCAACTACAACTATGAAAATAAATAGATACAAAAACAACCGTTTGTTGAAAAAAGATGCCGTTCTCTTGGTAAACTTCACGTCTATCTCATAACAGCTTTCAGGTATGAATCGTCCAGCACAAGGTATGATGACACTTTCTTGATTGGAACTCATCTCATAACTATAGGCAACTTCTTCATCTTTGCATTGAACGACCTCCACTCGGTAATCATCAGGGAGCTCTGATTTTTGAAAGTTGTCTTTCAAAATGGAAACCAAATGACTCGGTTCCATAGGCAGGTGCTCTTGAAATGACAGCTCGTACTTCCCTTTACCCAATTCAACGATGGGCAATACCAGTGATGTGGAATCCTCATTGGCCAACAACAATTGATTGCCTACCTCACGTAATGAAATTTTCACCTTTTCCGAGAAAGTATCTTCATTGACATCGAAATCGGAAAATAGCCAAGTAAAAAGCGTGATGAAAGCCAAACCAGCATATGTATAAATCTTTTTCTTGATCATAAGTTTGTAAAGAACATACAATTTCATGAATTTTTACAACTGTTCACACTTCTTTTGCATTTTTTTGACACTTTTCCTTTCACCCCAAACTAGCTTTATCCAAACAAAATAAATCATAACAACAAACACATGAAAAAACGTATTTTATCAATCGCAATCGTAATTTGTTCAACTGTATCTTCTTATGCTCAAGAGCATTTGAAAATGGATGCTTCCAAAAGTGAATTGAAATGGTCTTCGGATTATACATTTTACTTTGGAGGGCATTACGGCACAGTACAATTCAAAGAAGGCTATTTTATCAAAACAGGCGACAAAATCACAGGAGGTTCCTTCATCATAGACATGAATACCATCGCTAATGTCGATGGTGGTTACAATGAAGGTTTGGTGTCCCACTTGAAGGATCATGACTTTTTTGACGTAGAAAAGTTTCCAACGGCCAAATTGGTCATCACTGAAGTAATCTATCAAGACAGTGTACATATGGACATTAGGGCAAATCTTACCATAAAAGGAATTACTTTGCCAATAAAATACAATGCGAAAGCCAATTACAAAGATTTGGAAATAACGACAAAGTTCAAAATAGACAGAATGCGTTGGGGCATCGATTTCAATCATAAATTGAAAAGCGAAGCCATTTCCGATGCCATAGCCTTTGAGGTGAAGCTTAGTTTATAACGCTGGTAGGGAAAACATATTATTTTGATTTTCTCATTATGAAAAAACCAAAAGAAATGACACCTATTTAATCTTTCCCTGAATTTAAAAAAGCAAAATCTAAAAGGCTATCAAGATAACTTTATACATAAAAGTGCAGATGATGCACTTGACAGCGTAGTTAACTTCTAGTCTTAAAAAAAGAAAGCCTCTAAAATTTAGAGGCTTTCTTGTTGACACTTATATTTATAAATATTATTCTTTGTTTTTATATGGGTTAAGGTAAAGAGAACTAATTTTAACCTCACGAAGCAAAAACTGCGTTTTGTTAATTTTTTCAACAACATAAATAACATCTGCATTTGCTATTTTTTTTAAGACAAAAATTCGCTCATCATCATCATTAATAAGATCCCAATCAATTATATCAAGTTTTTTTTTATCCTCCTTAGAAATCAACTTAAATCCTTTAGGGTATTCTTTTAAGAATGTTTCATCACTAGTAGTGCATCCCATTATATAATTTAAAACAAAATTAGAATGATAGGTATTCCCTATTAACTCACCTTTTTCTTTTGCTTTTTTTAAAGCTTCCCAATAAGATTCTGGACGAATTACATAGGTGATTTGAACTAAAATAGAATTGCTATTTTCATTTAATGCTATATAGTTCACAGAAGTTCTATTTAACTCTTTCCCTCTGTAAATGTATATTGTATCTTGATTTTTAACAATATCAATTTCGTTTTCTGTTTGAGCATTGATATTGGCAAAAAAGCTAATCATAAAAATAACCGTTATATATTTCAAAACCCGCTTTCTTTTTAATTCCTTATTCAAAACTAACAATTCTTTTAATATTTTTATTCAAAGATATATTGTTATTACTAGCTTTGGAATGTCTAGTTTTGTTGGTAGGAATTATTAAGTGAATTTTCATAACTTAC
>JAHDHI010000112.1 GCA_020631395.1 Bizionia sp. | reverse complement strand
AAGTACACCATATCGAGTTAAATGTTTAATAGAAGTGTCCCAACTTCGACGAGAATGAAAACCATTCATATTTTTAACTGGTAAAAATAGAATTATCTTTTAAGCTAAATTGAAAAATGTTATATTTAGATTATGAGTGAGAAATATTACAATGGAGACAAACAAGTAACAAAGGAAGAATTTGACAAGGAACGTCAAAGACTTTTAGATGAGAGTTTTGAAAAACCCAAAGATCCAAGTACTCATATTGCTTTTGAAGATTTGGATTACTATTTGGAAGAATTAGAAAAACTTAGAGATTAAGGGACAATTGAAATATAAATTGGTTTTATCGGAAGAATCTATATTGGCTATTGAAAAAGTAGCTGAACAATATGACAAGAAAGAAGTTGGATTAGGAAAACGTTTCAAAATTGCTGTCAGAGAAATGCTATCCTCGCTGTTCCCTAGTTTGGCTACCGCTAGAATTTTTCTAGTGACGGTAAGAGTAAATAAATAAAACTAAAGACCACATTATAAATTATTATAGTGTGTTTTTTTTATGCGTAAGCCTTTTTAGTTTTGGTATCCCTAACAAAGGCATCAATAATCCTTATAAGGGTTGTTTGCTGATCAATTTCTTTTGTAGGTTAAAAATGAAAATTCGTATTTGTGATTTTCATCCTTGTTGTGAAATGTATTAGCTGTTTCCTTCCAGTTGGAAGCATCTATTTTTGGAAAAAAGGTATCCGCTTCAAAACTTTCGTGTACTCGAGTCAACTCAATGGTATTGGCAATAGGCATCGCCTGTTTGTATATTTCTCCTCCACCAATAATAAAAGGTTGGTTGTCTTTTTTGGAAACTTCCAAAGCTGCATCCAAGGAGTTTACTACGATTACACCCTTAGGAACAGTATAATTGTCCTGTCTGGTAATTACCACGTGAGTTCTATTTGGCAAGGGTTTTGGAAAGCTCTCAAATGTCTTGCGTCCCATAATGATATGATGCCCGGAGGTAAGCGTTTTGAAGCGTTTGAGATCATCACGCAAATGCCAAATTAGCTTGTTGTCTTTTCCTATGGCATCATTTTCACCAGCAGCGACAATCATAGTCACGTTTTGTTTTTCTTGATTCAATTCTTTGTTGTAAACTTCTGTTTTTGCAATGTGAATGTCTTCTTTCTCCAATTGAGCTTTTAGCTTTTCGATGCGTATCTTTTGTTTTGACACCAATTTGTCCAATTGAGCTTTTTCCCATTCTTTTCCCATGAACTTGTGGGTGACGAATACATTGAATATGTGATACAAGAAAAAGAACAGCCAACCAAAGATGGCAAAGACGAACCACTCGATACCGAAGAATTTTACAGTGTCCCCTATGCCCAAAACAGTATTCGCCAGCACCAAGAACAGCGCACCAATCAAGAATAAGACAAAATGGACATATAGGCGTTTTTTTTGCTTTATGCGATGTTGCGCATTTTGAATGAGTTCCAATTGCTCTTTATCTATTTGTGATTTTTCTTTTTTCTTTCCGAACATGTACACTGTAATTGAAATGTAAATTTAATGTTTTTATAAATACGAAGAAAAATGAAATGCCACTACTAGGACTTTCTTCTGAAACTGGTAAAAAAGAATTGAAATGTCTTTCTGTCGTTATACGGTCTCTTTATTATTTTTGGGGAAGCTCAATCAGTTATTTTTTGATGCTCTTTCCTCTCTACTTTTTGCTTTTTTAAGTGCTCTAAGCTCTTTTTTTGTTAGTTTTATTGAAGGCTTTTCTTCAACGGTAAATACTATTGGCAGGGTATATGGAACAATTACGGGTCTGCCTCTTTGAATACCTGGTCTTGTGAATTTTGGGATCAGTTTGACTATTCTAATGGCTTCTGCCTCCAATTCAGGATGAGAGGCTCTAGCCTTGATATTTGAAACGTACCCTTCCTTGTTTATCTTGAAATGAACCAATATTCTGACTCTTCCGCTTGGAAGATTCAATGTCTTGCCTATATCGGTATTGAAGTTTTTTGAGACTAGTCTGATTACTTTTTTGCTTATGCATGCCTTCAAAGCCGTATTGCTTGAATTCTCATCACATCCTGAATAAATGGGGACATTTTCTATTATGGCAAAAGAAACATCTTCGGATTTGGAATCATTGTCATTTTCAGAGTTTTCTTCTTGAGAGAAAAGAGAAGGGGCAAGCAATAGCATTATTGCAAGTAATGTGTTTTTCATTGTGGATTTAATATTTTATGGAAGCAAGGTTTAAACGGCTACTGCTCCTTTAATGTGAGGATGTGGATTGTAATCTTCAAGCGTGAAATCCTCAAATTCAAAATCCAGGATGTCCTTTACGTCAGGATTTATTTTCATTTTTGGGAGTGGTCGTAAATCACGAGACAGCTGCAATTCCAATTGTTCAAAGTGATTGCTGTAAATGTGGGCATCTCCAAAAGTATGGATGAAATCACCTGCTTCATAGCCGCAAACTTGAGCCATCATCATTGTCAATAGGGCATAAGATGCAATGTTGAATGGAACTCCCAAAAAGATGTCCGCACTGCGCTGGTATAGTTGACAGGACAATTTGCCATCAGCCACATAAAATTGAAAGAAAGCGTGGCAAGGAGGCAAGGCAGCTTTGCCATTGGCGACATTTTCACTGAAGGATTTCGATGTGTCAGGCAAAACGGAAGGGTTCCAAGCTGAGACCAGCATTCGCCTGCTGTCGGGGTTGTTTTTAAGTGTGTCTATCACATCTTTGAGTTGGTCTATTTCATCACTGTTCCAATTACGCCATTGGTGACCATAGACGGGTCCCAAGTCTCCATTTTCATCGGCCCAACTATTCCATATCTTAACACCGTTTTCGGTGAGGTAGTCAATGTTGGTGTCTCCTTTTATGAACCAAAGCAATTCGTAAATAATGGACTTCAAGTGTAATTTTTTTGTCGTAACCATTGGAAAGCCTTCACTAAGGTCAAATCGCATTTGGTGTCCGAATACACTTTTTGTCCCCGTTCCCGTTCTATCACCTTTCTCGTTTCCGTTTTCTAAGACGTGTTTTACTAAATCGTGGTATTGCTTCATGTTCATTGCCCAAGTAATGTGGGGTGTCATTAAATTAAACGCTTATTTTTCAGTGAATAAAAATAAAAAAAAGCTTCGGACGACATCGCTTGAAGCTTTAAATTATATTAAAAGTTATTAACTTAGATGTAAAGTGCTTTTTGTATTCCTTAACCAATTATCATCCCTGCAATGGTTGCTGAGATAAGAGAAGCGATCGTACCACCAATCAAAGCTTTCATTCCAAATTTTGACAATGTTTTTCGTTGTCCAGGCGCTAAAGAACCGATACCCCCTATTTGGATGCCTATCGAGGCAAAATTTGCAAAACCACATAGCATGTAGGTTGCCATTATTATTGACTTGTTATAGGTAAGGTGTGTGGCATTTGCAACATTTTTCAAATCAGCCAACTGTATGTAGCCAATGAATTCACTGGCGGCCAATTTGATTCCCAACAATTGCCCCATCAAGGCCATGTCTTCCTTGGCAACACCCATTAACCACATTAAGGGGGCAAATATGTATCCCAATATGAATTCTAGGGATAGACCATCATAAGGTGTGTTGTTTGCGATTATTTCATTTAGAGAAGTAAAGTGCCAATCTATGTTCAACATCGCTATCGTAAAACCATCAAAGCTGGCGACTCCTCCTAAAATCCCATTTATCATTGCAATTAGGGCTACGAAAACAAGAAGCATAGCTCCAACGTTCACAGCTAATCTCAAGCCTTCTGTCGTTCCATTGGCTATTGCTTCAAGGATGTTGGATCCGATCTTCTCTTGTGATACGTGAACGTCCGTATTCACTTCTTCTGTTTGAGGAAAAAGTATTTTTGATATCACTATGGCTCCAGGGGCAGCCATTACAGAAGCGGCCAAAAGGTGTTTTGCATAAAATAGTTGCAATTCTACATTTTCTCCTCCTAAAAAACCTATGTAAGCTGCTAGAACAGCACCTGCAACAGTAGCCATACCACCAATCATGACCAATAGTATTTCAGACTTGTTCATTTTTTCCAAATAAGCTTTGATCAATAGTGGAGCTTCTGTTTGTCCCAAGAATATGTTTCCAGCTACACTAAGGCTTTCAGCCCCGGAAATTCCAAGCATTTTGGATAATAGCCAGCCCATTCCCTTTACTACTTTTTGAATGATGCCCAAATAGAATAAAACGGATGTCAATGCAGAAAAGAACAATATGGTAGGCAATACTTGAAATGCAAAAATAAAACCAAAAGACTTTATGTCTAGCATCCCTCCAAATAAGAACTCACTTCCTGCTTGAGTAAAACCTAATAATTTGATGAACCCCAAACCAATGAATTCAAAGGCCGTTTTTATAAAACCAACCTTTAGAACACCTATTGCTATTATTAATTGAAACGTCAAGCCTATCCCTACTGTTTTCCAGTTGATGCCTTTTCTATTGCTACTGAAAAGAAAGGCAATGAAAATTAAAGTTGCCATCCCTATCATACCCCTCAATAAACTATTCATGGAAAAACCTTGACTAGGAATTATGGTGTCTGAATCTTCAACCGAGACGGCTATGGTTTCGCTGGAGCCTTGTTTTTTTGCAGAAAAAGAATATGTGATGTTCTTTTCTTTGAATACGAGAGTCGAGTCAGTGAATTGTGTTATCTTGTATCTACGAATGGTATCGTTAGGTGTATTGTAATAAAAGACCAACAAGTTGTTTTGAAAGATATAATCCCCTGAAGCTTTCAAATTGTCCTTGGCTTCGAGAGAATAGTTGAATTCTCCATTTTTTAATTCTAAAAAATCATCGTTACCAACTGAAAACAGAGCGTTCCCTATTTCATTTTGAATGTTCTCAAATTGCCAAGACTTATTCAGGTCTTGAGCAAAAAACGTATGCATCCCAAAAAAAATAGCTGTTATAGCTAGTATAAAATTCTTCATAATAGTTAGTTATCTTTTAGAAATTTCATCTCTAATTTTGGCAGCCTTTTCATAATCTTCATTATTTACGGCTTCATCCAATAGATTGTGCAATTCTTCGAGGGAATGTGAAGTGTAATTGTCTTGAGATGGTGCGATTTCCAATTCCTCATTGAGAATGTCCTCTACAAGAATGCTGTCTTGAGTTTCTTCCTCTTCTTTGTCTGGGTCGACCTTTAGATAAATTCCAGCTTTGTCCAAAATGTTCTTGTATGTGAAAATTGGGGCTTTGAAACGTAGCGCCAAAGCAATGGCATCACTGGTTCTGGCATCTATGATTTCTTCTATTTTATCACGCTCGCATATCAAACTGGAATAGAAGACTCCATCTACTAGTTTATGTATAATTACTTGTTTTACGACAATGTCGAAACGATCGGAAAAATTTTTAAAAAGATCGTGGGTAAGTGGTCTAGGAGGTCTGATTTCCTTTTCCAATGCAATTGCAATGGATTGTGCTTCGAATGCACCTATTACGATAGGAAGTTTGCGTTCGCCATCTACTTCATTTAATATCAATGCGTAAGCGCCATTTTGGGTTTGGCTGTATGATATTCCTTTAATATTTAGTCGGACTAGACTCATAGTTTATAAAACACAAAGAACTGTTTAAATTTGGACTTTACCAACTGTCTGAAGGAGATTTGGCATTTTGTCACAGTAATTTTACAAAAATTAAATAAACTTAAAGTTAGTAAAATCAAATTTAAACAGCCCTTTGATATGATACTTAAATTTTTTGAAAAATTATGAGTTGGCGGCTTTAAATGCTTTTAATTTTTCTATCAGTTGGGGGACAACTTCAAAAGCGTCACCAACGACACCATAATCGGCAGCTTTGAAAAATGGTGCTTCTGGATCTGTATTTACAACGACTTTCACCTTGGAAGCATTTATTCCTGCCAAATGTTGGATTGCTCCAGAAATACCAATGGCAATGTATAGGTTGGATGC
>JAHDHI010000038.1 GCA_020631395.1 Bizionia sp. | reverse complement strand
CTTTGAGGGACAAGAATTCCTTTCTCTTTTTCAAACGTTTAGGACGCTATTGGTTAAAAATGTATTTTAATTCAATATCAGCTTTTTGGTTATCTTGCTTTTTTCAGTTGAAAGATTCAACAGGTAAATTCCAGAGGCATACCCTCCAATATCCAACTTGTAGTTATTGTTGTTGGGTACGATGTTCGTTTCTTCCAAGATATGTTTTCCTGTAACATCATAAACACTAATGTTAAAGCTATCATTCGTTCTCGTCTTGATGTTGAAAACACCTTCCGACGGATTAGGGTAAATACTAAAGTTGACAACTCCAAACTCATCGGTACTCAAAGCATTTTCTCTTATTACCAAGTTGTCCACTATGGCGCCTTCCATATTCACTGCTTGATCTGCATGGAATACGATTCTGAACATCATATTTGCTTGGTTGGTAAACGCTGTTAGATTATAAACGTATTCAGTTAAAGTGGCATTGGTCCCAGTCCATTGGGCTCCAGGGCAATTGAGGCAATCCGTACCTGGCAACTTGTCGCTGTTATACCAGTTAGGATCCGTGGCAGCGCCCAAAACGTCCCAATCTGTACCTTGATTCGTAGAATATTCCACATATACGATATCCCAATCTTGTTCTAATTGAAATGCCATGTCAAACTTTATCTCCGGACTTGTCATACTCGTTAAATCGTAACATTCCGTAACCAAATAACTTTTAATGCCGTCTCCATGGTTTCCTGATAGGTTCGTTCCGTACACTTGATTGGTAGGGTTTGCAGAGTCATTTAAAACAGTTCCTGTTGGCACTCCTCTTTGCCAATATTGAGTTGTGGCTCCTTCATCGAAAACCAACAGCTCTTCTGCAGCGGTTTCGAAGGTATTTACGACCTGAACAGTTCCTGGCGCATTTGCATAGATCACCTTTTCCTCGGAACCATTGTTAATTGCATAGGCATCATTGGCCGTCGTTGTGGTCGCAGAAAACGTATGTATTCCCTTCGCCAAGGAGAATTGTGGTAAGGTTATCGTAGTCGTTGCTTCAGAAGCCAAGCTACCAGTCCAGTTGTAATTTGAATCTACTCCATCTATGGTGTACACCACGTCTATCGATGTTATGGTACTTGCTCCATTGTTTTTAACAAGAATCTCCGCTTCTATGTTGGTATTGCAATCTATAGTAGCCCCTATGCCATTGACATCAACCAACTTGACATCGGTAGGTGCCAACTCTGTTGGTATTGTGGATTGCCATATTCCTCTACCATATGTAGCAGCTGTGATCTTGTTGTCGAAAACATTTATTTCAAGATCTCTCACAGTTACATTAGGCAAGTTGTTGTTAAACAACTCCCAAGCCAAAGTATCGTCGTCATATCTATAGACACCCAAGCTGGTTCCAAGATACAATGGGTTTTTAGAGTGTAGGTTTTGATGCTTTATGATGTTCTTCGTCACACTTGGCAGCCCATTGGATATACTGGTGAAACTCATTCCTCCATCTGTAGATTTGTATACATTCCCACCTGTACCGGATGATGTCACATATATGATGTTGTTGTCTACCGTATTTACCTCTATGGAGGTAATGACCCTATTAGAGGGAATACTAGGACTAAAAGCCGTTGCTGCTATGCTTGTAAAGCTCACTCCCCTATCTGTACTTTTCCTCAATGTCCTGTTCGTAGCAACAAAGATGTTGTCCGGGTTCTGCTCATCTATTTCCAAAACGTCTATGTTGCTTCCTAAATTTTGCGAAACTGGCGTCCAACTATTGTTGTCCAATCTGTACAACCTACCATATCCTGAATACAATTCACTCTCGTTGTTCATGAACAATGGTGTGATCCAATTTCCGCTTTCTCCACTAGGGCTCCCCACATTTCCTGTGATACCAGCTCCTGATGATGATGAAATGTAAAGTGTTCCTCCGCTTTGGATGAATCCGTAATATAGATTGGAATTCTCTGGATCGATTGCCGTATCCATACCATCCGCCCCATAGTAGTTTTGCCATTGGTTGTTGTTGTATGCATGGCCTCCATTATCCTGCAAACCTCCGACCATTTTGTCTGAGGATTGCTTTGAAACGGCTATACGATAAAACTGACTGATTTGCATTCCAGCTGTCAAATCTGAAAAACTACCTCCTGCATTTTCAGACTTGTAGAAGCCTCCATCGGATCCCACAAGCAATTCTCCTTCGAAAAAACGCAAGTAATGGATGTCTGCATGCGTATATGTTGCACTTGCTGGCGCACTCCAACTGTTTATCTTTGTAAATGTCGCTTGTCCATTTGTTCCCACAGTTCCCTTCCAAACATTGAGCACTCCTGTATATAATTCATTTTCATTGGTATCTGAAACTGCAAACGCCATATCATACCAACTTTGAGTCGATTCGAAAATATCTCCAACCGTCCCGGATGTGGCCACAGTGGTAAATGTCACTCCCGAATCCACAGATCTGTAAACACCTTGAAAGCCATTGCTATTGGTAGCCGTCAACACATAGACGAGGTTTGGATTGGCAGGTGTCACATCTATGACCATCCTACTCACCGAACTTACGCTAGGAAGCCCAGAATTTACACTGGCAAAGGATTCTCCTTCATCTGTAGACCTAAAAAACTCTGTTCCAGAAAAGTTTTTTTTGTTTGCATAAATGACATTTGTATCTCCTGGTTTTATTTTAATGTCTTTAATGTCACCTGACAATTTTGATGTCCAAGTCACACCAGCATCTGTCGATTTGTATAAGCCATCTGATGTTGCAACCCAAAGCATGTTCGAATTGTTTGGGTTTATGTAAATGTCATTCATGCTATTTGGGGAATTCCCAGGATTCAAACCTGTCGTATTCCACGTTAAACCACCATCGGTGGATTTCATTACACCTACACTATAGGAATCTCCTGCATCATCATCTCCTGTAGCAATGTATATCGTCCCTGGATTTCCATAGTCCACTGCAATGCCAGAAACTCCGATTTGTGGTAAAAAATCCGTGTAGGTGTTCCAAGTGGTTCCTCCATCGATAGTCTTCCAAAAGCCTCCTGCTGGTGCTCCAACATAATACGTGTTGGCATTGGCTTCGTCTTTTACAATGACATTTACACGCCCTTGCCCAGAAGACCAGGATCCCGTATTGATATGTGTGAATGGGCCAACTGGTTGCCAATCACTTAAATCTGCCATGAATGTTTTTTGTGAAACATTGTTTTTTTGAATCAAGTAAGTGTTCCAAAGTTCTTGTTGTGTTGGTAAGGTACCATCTTCCTTGACAAAATTTCTCCAGTAGTTTTCCCATCTCTTAAATGGTTTGTATCCACTTCCTTTTACACTTGGGTCTCTTGTTTCCCAATATGCATTGAACACATCCACGGTTTCCTGAAAAGTAACAGGGTTGTTTGATGCTTTACGAGCTCGAATGTCTAAACTTGACATCCATGGAGCATTCTCGTTAAACTGAATTTGTGCAGATGCAAATGACATTGCAAGGCAAAACAGCAGTAGGGGTATGTTTTTCATAATTAGCTATTTTAAAGGACTAAATTTATGAAAAAACAGTTGTTAATACCTAAATACTTGTTGTTAATCTTTAATTTTTAACCTTTCGGTAAGAATACTATCTGTATTTGCTTTCATATTTATGACCTCATTCACATTGTCATTGGGAATGGTAATGGACAAGACATAGTGAGCTACTTTCCATTTGCCTTCTACCAGTTTCATAACTCCAGACCCTCTGCATAGCTTCATTTGAGTATCCAACAATTCATCAAACCATGCCAATTCCTTGTCGTCATAGACATACACATTACGTTCCACTGCTGTAAAGCTCCAAGCTTTCCCTTTGTCAAAATAAGGTTTGGAAAAAGCTTTAAAGGCTTCGTTCTGCCAGTTTTCCGTGGCATCGGTCCCTATAAAAACCCCATCATTGGTCATTAGATTGAAATAATCTTCGTAATTGGCTTCACTTGCTGCTTTATGCCATAGATTCAAAGTCGAGTCGATTTCTTTCTTCAAAGCTCTAGGTGATTTCAAGGAACTCTTTTCCAATTCTGCCTTGGAACTAGAGTTACAAGAATACAATGAGACAATAACTAGAAACAATATGGAGTGCAACGTTTTCATCTTATTGTGGTTTTATTATGTTTTGTGCTTCTTTTTCGAATTTCTTGTTTACCAACAAAGTGACATAAGAAAAAGCTTCAAGCACTTCCTTGACAATCAATAGATGCTCTTTCTTAGAAGTTGTCGTTAAACGTGTTGCTTCTTCCAACTTATACAGTTTTGTTTTTAAAACCAATACCCTAGCTCTTATTGAAGCAGTATTTATGTTTTCTGGAATTGTAGTGTCCAAATCTTCAAGTGCAGAGGCAAAGACGGCCTCGTCTTCTATAAAAAAATCGAAATTGGCATTTTTAAGATCCTCCACAGCCTTGGAAATGATGTTGTATACAAGCCAAGAATCCAAAGTATTCTTCGCCTTGGCATCAATCCCATAATCTAAATACTTGATTTTGGCTATGTCTTTTTTAGAAAGCGACAGTGTATCCTTTACTACCTCACTCTCTATTTTTTGCTCGGTGACCTCTGAGTATTTTTTGCATGATATTAGACAAACTAGTATTAGTATGGTGCTTATAAATTTCATATCTAGATTTAACTATTTGAATTACAAATATATTGCATTCAATACTTCCTTTACACTAAATTATATAAAATTTAAGAGCATATTTTTAGGTTGATTTTGCGATTTTATGATTGAAATCTTATTATTTTTACACATTATCTAAATAGATGCTTGAACTATGTCAACAAGAATATTAATTATTGGAGCTTGTGGTCAAATTGGATCTGAACTCACTTTTAAACTAAGAGAAATTTATGGTGATGACAATGTCGTAGCAAGTGACATTAGCTATAACAATCTGGAGGTTGTAAATTCAGGGATCTTTGAGATTATTGATGCAATGGATTATGCTTCTGTAAAAGTATGTGTTGAAAAGTATAACATAGATACGGTATACCTAATGGCTGCAATGCTTAGTGCAACAGGAGAAAAATTCCCAATGAAAGCATGGGATTTAAACACCAGTTCTTTATTTCATGTCTTGAATCTAGCAAAATCAAACTTTATCAAAAAAGTATTTTGGCCGTCCAGCATTGCCGTATTTGGCCCTTCGACACCAAAAAGGGATACTCCACAATATACGACGATGGAGCCTACTACAGTCTATGGCATTACCAAGCAAGTTGGAGAACGTTGGTGTGAATATTACAATCAAAAATACGGAGTAGATGTTAGAGGCATCAGATATCCAGGCATTATCAGTTGGAAAACCTTGCCTGGTGGAGGCACTACGGATTATGCCGTCGAGATTTATCATGAAGCAGTAAAGAACAAGACTTATGAGTGTTTTTTATCTAAGGACACCGCCTTACCGATGTTGTTTATGGACGATGCCATCAAAGCTACCGTGGACATCATGGCTGCCGACAATGATGACATTAAAATTAGATCTTCCTACAATTTGGCAGGGATAACATTCACTCCAAAAGAAATTGCTGCTTCCATACAAAAGTACATTCCTGATTTCAAAATAACTTACAAACCGGATTTTAGACAAGAAATTGCCGACTCATGGCCACAAAGCATAGACGATGCCACTGCAAGAAAAGATTGGAACTGGAAACATGACTTCGATTTAGATGCCATCTCCAAGGAAATGCTTAAACAATTAAAGAAAAACAATAATTTATAAAAAAGATAAGTCATATAAAACAATAAAATTGTTCTTTAATTGATTTTACCTTCCTTACGATTTTTAATATTTACCCCTTAAACTTATGAAAGAATTTCGCTTACCTTCGTTGGTATCCCTTTTTGTATTTGCCATTAACAACATCATCACTGCTCAAGTAGGTATTGGCACCACATCTCCAGAAACAACAATGGACATACGAGCAGCAAATCACCTAGGAGCTGTCTCTTCAGCGGATGGCATTCTCGTTCCAAGAGTAAATGATTTAAGCACCTCTGGAACTATAGATGGACAATTGGTGTACCTAATTTCGAACAGTGGAGCCTACGTTGCCGGATTTCACTATTGGAATGGATCCCAATGGACTGCTGTAGTCGGCTGGAACATTACCGGTAATTCTGGAACGACCAATGGCACGCACTTTTTAGGAACCATAGACTCGCAAGACATTGACATACGTACAAACAATGTGATAAGGCATCGCTTTACTCAACAAGGACAATTGGAGTTCTTGAATACGGGAGAATCTGTCTTCGTAGGTGAAAATGCAGGTGCAAATGACAACCTATCAAACAATAGCAACACCTTTGTAGGTCACAGTGCTGGTAACTCAAATACTACAGGAAAACAAAATAGCTTTTATGGGAGAAATAGTGGTTATATGAATACTACGGGGAAACAAAATAGCTTTTATGGACGAATCAGTGGTTATGCAAATACTACAGGGTCGTCCAACAGTTTTTTTGGACAAAATAGTGGTAGTTCAAATACCTCTGCTAGCCAAAACAGTTTTTTTGGACATAATAGTGGTCAAGCAAATACTACGGGATTCGCCAACAGTTTTTTTGGACAAAATAGTGGTCAAGCAAATACTACGGGATCCGCCAACAGTTTTTTTGGAAAAGGCTCTGGCCAAACAAATACTACTGGATCGACCAATAGTTTTTTTGGCAGAGACAGTGGAAGTTTCAATAAAGGTTCCGGGAACGTCTTCATAGGGTATTCGGCAGGATCCAATGAAACGACAGGAAACAATCTATTGTACATTGAAAACTCAAGCAATTCGACGCCTCTGATTTGGGGTGATTTTTCATCAAACCTTGTAGGAATCAATAGAGTAGCAACTACAAACACATTAGAAGTGGGAGGTGAAGCCTCCAAGGCGACTGCAGGAAATTGGTTGGCAAACTCGGATTCTCGACTAAAAAAGAACTTGCACCCCCTTGATCCAAACATGATCTTGCAACAAATGCTTTCCCTAAAAGGCATTACCTATGAGTGGAATGATACCGTTACAGGCAATCCAAGACCTGAAGGAAAGCAATACGGGTTCACGGCACAAAACATACAAGATGTATTCCCCTCTTTGGTGACGGAAGATGCGAAAGGTTATTTGCAGACAGCATATGGCACCTATGATGCCATGACCGTAGAATCCATACGTGCACTCCACAACCGCATTGAAGCTCTGGAAAAGGAGAACAAGTCCTTGCGAACAGAAATGGACACTCGAGTAGAAGCCATCGAAAAGTGGATTTCCCAACAATCCGAAACGACACCATTGGCTCCAACAAGTGCCAACGATTAAAAAGTGTTTTTAGAGAAATAACACACGTATCTCATTCAAAATAGGCCAATTAAACTTACAACTCTGTTTGATTGGCTTTTTTCATAGCTTATATCTAACCGCTATGGAGTAAAATCATTTCGGACATATTATTTTTCATTTTCATACAACCATTCTAAACTCTTGTCAAAATGATTCCTAATCGATTTACCCCAAAATATGGATTGTACTCGATTTTTTCATTTTACTGTTTCGATAACCAAGCTACGACATAAGTGCTACAATAGAAATAGAATACACTCGTTTTGAATTACAAAACCATTAATGAACTTGAATTAGAAATCTATAACCATGAACTAGCAGTGTAATAAATAGGTGCTTATTTCTTATTATGAGATCAAATAATATCTAATCATTCCATTCTTCTAAACATCTCATTTTCACTTTTGGGTTCAACCCTCCAAATAATAACATAACATACTGTTTTTCAAGATAAAAGACAACAAATTATTGTTTATTGAATTTATTTTTTATCTTGCCCACGATTATTGATATTTCAAAGTCCCCTAACTTTATGAAAAACCTACGATTACCTTCGTTAGCATGCATTTTTGTGCTTGCTATTAACAACATCCTCACTGCTCAAGTAGGTGTTGGCACAACATCACCAGAAACAACAATGGACATACGTGCGACAAATCATCTAGGAGGAGTCTCCTCTGCGGATGGCATTCTTGTTCCAAGAGTAAACGATTTAAACACCTCAGGAACCATAAATGGTCAATTGGTGTACCTAATTTCGAACAGCGGAGCCTACATTGCCGGCTTTCACTATTGGGATGGATCCCAATGGACAGCCGTAGTGGGCTGGAACATCACCGGTAATTCCGGAACGACCAATGGCACGCATTTTTTAGGAACCATAGACTCACAAGACATTGACATACGTACAAACAATGTGATACGTCACCGTTTTACCCAACAAGGGCAATTGGAGTTCTTGAATACGGGAAGATCTGTCTTCTTAGGCGAAAACGCAGGAACAAATGACGACCTGTCAAACAATAGCAATACCTTTGTAGGATACAATGCCGGTACTGCAAATACAAATGGTGCTTTCAATAATTTCTATGGAAACGACAGTGGTCAAGCAAACACGACTGGTTTTCAAAACAATTTTTTTGGAAACAACAGTGGTCGAGAAAATACAACTGGAGACTTCAATAGTTTTTTTGGACATAATAGTGGTAGAGAAAATACAACTGGAAGTCAAAACAGCTTCTTTGGACAAAGTAGTGGTGGAGACAATACGACTGGGATATCCAATAGTTTCTTTGGAGAAAGTAGTGGTAGCTCAAACACCACTGGTCGCGAAAACAGCTTCTTCGGAAGAAATAGTGGTCGAGCAAACACCACAGCAAATTTCAATAGTTTCTTTGGAGATGGCAGTGGTGTGGAAAATACGACTGGAAGCCTTAACAGCTTCTTTGGAGAAAGCAGTGGTTTAGACAATACCACAGGTAGACAAAACAGCTTCTTTGGGCAAGGCGGTGGATCTGTAAATACCACTGGAAACTTCAATAGCTTTTTTGGACAAAATAGTGGTAGAGCAAACATAACTGGAAGTCAAAACAGTTTCTTTGGGCAAAATAGCGGTAGTTTCAATGAAGGCTCAGGAAACGTCTTCATAGGATATTCGGCAGGATCCAATGAAACAACGGGAAACAACCTATTGTACATTGAAAACTCAAGTAGTTCGACTCCTCTCATTTGGGGTGATTTTTCATCAAATCTTGTAGGAATCAACAGAGTAGCTACCACAAACACACTAGAAGTGGGAGGTGAAGCTTCCAAGGCAACTGCTGGGAATTGGTTGGCAAACTCGGATTCTCGACTAAAAAAGAACTTGCATTCCCTAGATCCAAATACGATGTTGCAACAAATGCTATCTTTAAAGGGCATTACCTATGAGTGGAATGACACCGTTACTGGCAACCCAAGACCTGAAGGAAAGCAATATGGATTCACGGCACAAAACATACAAGACGTATTTCCCACTTTGGTGACGGAAGATGCAAAAGGCTATCTACAAACGGCATATGGTACCTATGATGCGATGACCGTAGAATCCATACGTGCACTCCATAACCGCATTGAAGCCCTGGAAAAGGAAAACAAGGCGCTACGGACAGAAATGGACACGCGAGTAGAGGCCATCGAAAATTGGATTTCCCAACAATCCGAAACAGCGCCATTGGCTCCAACATGTGACAACGACCAAAAAATATTTTCAGAAAAATAAGAGTATGTCCCTTATTCAAAAAGGCCAATCAAACTCATAATTCTGTTTGATTGGCCTTTTTTTATGTCTAGCTGCTGTGATAGAGTAAAGTCATTTTCCACACGTATTCATTTTTCATTTTCATACAACCACTCTAAACTCTTGTCAAAATAATTCTTAATCGATTTGTCCAAAAATTGATTGTATTCGGTTTTTTCATTTCGCTGTTTCGAAAACCAAGCCATGGCATAGGCTATTATTTGTTCTGGCAAATAACCTTGTCCGCTCGATTGCCATCCATATCCTCCATTGGTTGAAAACGAAGAAAAATTAAAACGAGAGTTTCCTATGAAAATTCCAAATCCATATGATATTGCTGTCAAATCAGTCAAATATTCGTCATTTTCCTCAATTCTGTTTTCTCCCAACAGAATTTGATGGGCTAATTCGTGTGAAATTGTTGCAATTAAGGAAACTGGATTTTTGAGTTGTTCTGTCTCAATTGAAATTTTAGTTCCGTCCTTACTTTGCTCAAATGTTCCCGCTGCACTTTGCCATGAACCATCTATGCCTGCTGGCGTTGTTAGAACTGTCCCATCTGCCATTTCAATTGGAGAGTCAGAAAAGAAATCCAATTTTATGTCCACACCCCGTATATTCATCAATTCCTTTGTTCTTTCTAAAACGAATTCTGCATCTTTTTCAGTACCATCGAAAGTTCTTTCATAAAAATCCTTGGTTGGAGTCACCGTTCGGATTTCCTTGAAACGGTCTTCGCCAAGTTCAACCCGTAGCCAGTTTAAATCTTGATCAACCCAAACCTTGTCTTCTTGCGTAATTGGTAATTTTTTCTTTTTATTCCAAAACATTGATTGTTAATTTGTATATGTAACTAATTCATAGGGCACTCATCATCAAGTGGAATTCAGATTAACGATGCATGGTATCCAAAATCTCGATGATTTCTGCCTTCTTTCTAACAGATACAGGCACATTCTCTCCATTTTTAAGCATCAAGTAACCACCATCGGTCTTGATGAAGGCGCTGATGCATTGCAAATTAACCAAATGACTTTGGTGAATACGAAGAAACTCGTAAGGTTTCAACATGTCTGCAAAATACTTCAAGGTCTTGGTCACAAATACCTTTCTCCCATCTTGAAGATAGAAAATGGTGTTGTTGCTATCCGATTCACAACGCACGATGTCATCCAGATTTACAATGATGATCTTATCTAGCGTATGCAACGATATCTTGTCTGGTTTCCTTTCTGGGGCCGACAATGTTTCTTTCAAGATGTTCAATCGTTCCTTATTGGGCTGTATTTGCTCTTTTGCTCTAGCTATCGCTTGATCCAATTCTTCGTAGGAATAGGGTTTCAATACATAGTCGATGGCTGCAAATTTAAAAGCCTTGATGGCATATTCATCACTAGCAGTTACGAATATGATTTTTGACTTCAACTCTGGAAAAATTTCCAAAACGTCGAAGCCTGTACCATCTCCCAACATGATATCCAAAAAAAGAATGTCCGGTTGTTCTTTTCTCAAGGCCTTTGCTGCCTCGACTACACTTGGCGCGGTATCTATGATTTTGATTTCTGGATGCCTGCTTTTCAAATCGCTTTTTAAAAGCTCCATCGCATCCAATAAGTCTTCTACTATGATTGCTGTTAGCATAATGTTTATTAATAATCGGTTTCCAAAGGTATTTTAAATATGATGTTAGTACCTCCAATGGTACCATCATTGTTTTTGATTTCCGCAATCTGCAATGCTTCTTTGCCTGAAATAGACTCCAACCTCTCTCGAGTGACTGTTAGTGCCATGGATTGATGATCTGTTTTCGGCTTGGACTGTTGCGATTGAAAAATGCCTATTCCATTGTCCAATACGGTACATTGCAAATACTCCTCGTCGGTATCGAACTGTACTTTCAAAACGCCTGCTTTCCTTCCTTTTAAGATGCCGTGACGAATTGCGTTTTCAACAAAAGGCTGAATTAACATAGGAGGCACCAGTATTTCTTCCGGATTCAAATCGCTGTTCACTATGACTTCATAGTCAAAAGGGCTAGGCGCCATGAGCTTTTCAACCTCTATGTAATGTCTCAGTGTTTTTATTTCCTGGTCCAAGCTAATTGTATCCTTTCTGGAATTGATGAGTGTTTCTCGCAACAAGGTCGCAAAATTATTTATGGTGGCATTCATTTTTTCTGGTTTGGTTCCTGCCATTGCTTTAATGCCATTCAAAACATTGAAAATAAAATGCGGATTCATTTGCAAACGCAATGCCTTTTGTTCCAATGTCAATAGATGATTTTGCAACTTCAATCGTTCTTGCTCTGCATTGTTCTCCAATTTCATACGCCTGATGTATCGCAATGCATATAAACCTAAAAGAGCTATTGCCAAAACGATTATTGTCCATTGAAACCATGTTTTCTCATATAATGGGCTATCTATGTGAAATTTGAAATCAATGGGGTCGCTCATCTCCCATCTATTGTTTCTGGATTGTACGGTAAACTTGTGCGACCCATAGGCCAAACCAGAAAAATTTTGAGCGGGATCCATCGACCACGGACTCCACTTTGTCTCATTCAACATGTATCTGTATTGAATGTCGGTCGGATGATCCAAATCCACCGTCTTGTACTTGAAGCTAACTTGTCTTTGTTTGGGACTCAACTCCAAAACCTTGTCGGTATTGGTCCATAATTTCAAATCTATGGAATCAACGCTTCTATATGCAATTTCCACATCCTTGAAATGAATTTTAGGTTTTAAGACTTCTTTGCTGCTTTCACTTGGCACAAATTGCGTCAACCCATATATTGCACCAAACCAAAGGTTTCCATTGGTGTCTTTGTCTACGGCATTCAAACACGTTTCGATACCAAGGAATCCATCATTTCTACCAAAATGAAATACATCGACGATATCGTTGTCCTTGTCCAATGTTACTCTATCGACACCTCGTTCGGTACCAACCCATAGGTAGCCTTCATCATCGAATATAAGTTGGTATATGTTTTCTGAATATAATTTTTTTACACCTTTCAGTTTCTTGAAATTACTTCCATCATTGGTTTCAGTCCACCAAACACCTCTTCCTGCCGTCCCTATGAACAACGTGTTGTTTTTAAATAGCAATGTCCCTATCTGAACCTTTAAATTTAAGACAGCTCCCAAATGGTTGACATTGCCTTCTTTGACATAACCCAAATGTCCATTTCGCGTAGCATACCACAACCTGCCTTGATCGTCTTTGACCATGTCCTTTATCAAAAGATCCTTTATGCCGTCTTTTGCACCAAAGGTCCTTCTAATTGCCAAACTGTCTTTTTCGGCATAATAGTCAAACTTTACAATCCCACTGGAATAGGTTGCCGCCCAAACGGTATTTCCTTCGACATGTGTTTTTATTATCCAATTGTATGGGAAACCTGTATCTGAATTCAAAATATGATTTCTTATCACCGTTTTGGATATTTTTTCTTGCTTCACGTCGAATACGTCGCTCGAATCCACAATAATGCTATCCACTGTTTTGGTTTCCCTGAAAAGAAGGCCTCTACCATCCGATCCTGCCCAGATATTTCCTTTCTTGTCACTGGCTATCGTCTTTATCTTGACTTCCGAAAAGGTCTTATATCCGGGAATATGATGAATTCCCTCATCATCTATTTTCGCCAAACCAGCTTCGGAACTAGAAACCCAAAGCCCGTTTTTCGCATTATGAACTGCATAGACCCGATTGCCTTTCAAACCTGTGTTCTTGTTGAAATGTTGGAAATTGTTCTGGTAGTATTTATAAAACCCCCATCCCGAAGTAGCAATCCATATGTTGGATTGCTTGTCTGCAATTACTTTCCTAATGTGAGGAACGGCAAGACCATTGTTGGTGTTTATCAATGCCTTTTCGGTATTTGTCTTTGGGTCAATTATGGAAATCCCATCATTGTCCGTAGCAATCCATAATTCCTTTTTGTTCTGAATGGACATCGCATTGATTCGCAACGGCTCCCTCATCAATATGGGATGCTCCAAATCGTCAATGTCGTAAATTAAAGTCCCATCATTGAAAGTCGCCGCATAGATGGTGTCTTCAAAAGCTACTACTGCTGTGAAATTATTGGTTTCTAATTTTTCCAAAGTCTTGGCATTGGAGTTCAAATCGCTGAGTTTCCAAAAACCACTACTTGTAGCTAACCAAAAAAAGGAATTTTCATAGATGACATCGTTAATGCTACTTTCATCTATTTCAGAATTGATTTTTACTTTTTTTAAATTATTGTCATTCGACAATTCATAGACACCTCTTTTGGTCGCGAGATATTTTTGCGTTCCAGAAAAGTAAAATCGATTGATTTGAGGAGATTCCACATTAATGAAACCATTTCTAACCTTGATGGAAAGTCCACGTTTGCTTCCTACGTATATCGTATCATTCAAAGCATGCAACGCATGTATGTAGTTTGACGACAATCCATCATTTTCGTTCCAAACCTGAAAGGAGTCTCCATCAAAACTACACAATCCTCCTCCTTGCGTACCCAACCACAAATATCCCATGTCATCTTGAACAATGTCAAAGACTTGAGACTGTGGCAAACCATCCTCTACGGTATATGCCCTAAGTTGTTTTTTTTGAGCATTCGACAAGTTCATGGCCATTCCAAAAAAGAAAGCTAGAAAAATATGTGAAAAGTAACGATTCAATAGATTTTGGGTTTTAACAAATTTAAACGATATCCAAAACAAATATAATCAAACTAGTAGTTGGACAGTTGAGTTATTACAAGTAAGAAACACCGCACCTAAAAAAGCACAGTGTTAATAACATTGACAAATAGCACGATTATTCTTTGATCTCCGAATAGAACAAGTAACAACACTCTTCACTAGATAACGTTTCGGCAGAAGCTATCAAGTTGTTGGCCTTTTGCAACTTGTTATCTTTCCATACGATGTAAAGCGATTCACTTTGCACCTCACAACTGTCTTCCATTGTAGAGCTCAACATGATGATGTCATCTACATTTTCCAACCCTTCATTCCCTATGTTTTCCACGTTGGTATAGCGCACTGTTTCTGCTGTAATTATCATTCTGTCCAATTCTACACCATTTTTAACTGCTCTTATTTGGTATTTCTTGTCAGAATCATCATCGGCACTTGCTTCACCAAATACAAATCGGACTTCGGCATTTGCTTGGCTAACCAATGTTTTTTGAGAAATCAAGCCTCCCCAAATCCATCCTGTCTGAGGCCCCATCTTTACTTTGTACCATCTACTTGTTATACCATTGATCTCTTGTGGCTTTTCACTCTTCTCCAATAATCTGACATTAGTTCCAATTCGAATGGTAGTCAATTTTTCACAATAGGTGGAAGGGCAATCCCTCAAGGCCACATCATCCGCCAAAAGGTATTTTGATGCATTTTTTCTAGATTCCGAATAGGTGTCGAATTCTACCTCGGATGTTTGAGCAAACACATTTGTCGTTACTAATAGGATTAAGGCTGCGATACTGTTTTTTAGAATGTTCATAATATTTTGTTTTTATGGGTTTGTAATTATTTATACTCCAAAGGTAGAAGGATACTCCTCTAGGATTTTGATGCTTTTAGAATTCGTAGCACTTAAACTAGAATTCGTTTTCATCAACAGGATCAACTCGTCAATGGTAAGCAACAAATCCATAAAACTTAACCTGAAAACAATTTGTACCCGTATGCCAGAAATGAAAAACACCTATTATCGGATATTTCATCATACTAGGTTCCCTTCTAATTTTGGAGAATCAACTATTTACATACGAGAATGCTTGTCACACTACTTTTAATCATTTTATGCTCTTGTGCAAATAATGTGGCCAAAATACAAATGCAATTGTTAGCCTTGGAATTTTCTACAATTAACAATTGGAAGCAACTATTGTACGTCGGCAAACGAAGTGATCTACATAAATTGAAAGTTATGTAATAAACTTCCAATAAATAATACTGGAGATGTTGTTTGGCTTAAGTGGGAAAGCGACGAACAGCATTGTTGTTTGGATATATGAATTCGGAATTCTCAACTCTTCTCTTTTTCGCTCTTAATAAAAAAAGCGAGCACATCAAAACTTGTTTTTGCTTAAAATAAAGTCTCTAATCTCTTGTTTTGACATTTCCGACGAGAACCCCTGTCACATTCCAATGGTTTGTACTGGATCCCTCATCATCTCCTTGGTCTATTACGACCTCGAGAGTATGCTTGCCTTTTTCAAGCATAGACAATGGAATGCTGTAAGGAGGTGTCAATGTGGCTGGACACCAATTGGATCGACTCAAGTCACTAGAAGACAATCCGTTAGAAAAATTACCTGAAGCTGGATTGGATAATCGATACGATGCACAATCTGTACGCCAAGGAACTATTTTAAAAACTTCCTTTCCATCAACATACAATTTATTCAACCTAGGATTAAACTCATCTCCTCCTCCCCAACCTCCATGGCCCGTGGTCGTATATAGCAATTGAAGGTTTTCTACATTTTCTGGTATCTCGAATTCCACTTTCAAAGTATCATTCTTAAAAAGTCTTCCATAGTTTTGACCTGACATTTCCAATGTGTTAACCGTGGAAAACAATGGCTCTATGTATTTCTTGCTTTTTATTTCTTTTTCATCATTGAATGCTGGATAGAAGTCCAATTCCAAACTAACGATATGACCTCCAGAATCATAATTTCCAACAAAGACACCAACCCAGATTTCACCTACACCCGAAGGGATCAAAGCAGACACCTCTTGCTTGTATGTCACATCGTTTGCCCAATCGTAGTTGTTTATCTCACGTTTCTCGTTAAAATGGTCGGCACCGAAGGACGTATAGAAGCGTAGAATTTCCGTAGGAGGTGTGTAATTCTTTTCCTTGACTATTCCTTGATATTTCTGTCCGTTGTTATCAATGAATACCGGTAGTGTTTCCAAACCATTCAAATAGGCATCCAGTACAGACAACTTACCATTTTCCTTGACAGGCACGATGAAAACCGATCCTGTTCTATCATAGGCATCCCCATTGGACTTGCAATTCAATTTGGCAAACACATAGCCGCTATTGCTTAATTCCGATGACAATGAAACTCTTTTCATAATTACAGACCCCTTTGAAAAATGATAGGTCTTGGATCCTACCAGTTCTTTACCTTCTGGAATCTTAATCTCAGGGTCGAAATTTATCGTATCATTTTCAAAGACTTGCAATCTCTTGTATCTGGAGTTGATTTTGATCTCTTCAAATTCTGCTTTACTGACTTTTTCGGCTGTATCTATAAGGCCAGAAGAAGGTCTATAATCCTTCTCTTTTACTATGGAATTCGCAATGATCTCACGGTTTCCATTAACTCTTATTTTTAAAACAAGTGCATTGTCATTGGGAAGGTATCTACTATAGGGAGATCCTTTGGCCTCTGTTTTGTTGGTATACCACACTTCTATCTTGTTTGAAAAATATGAAAAAGAAGCATATTCACAATCATAGTCAAGAATTGTTTCCTTTTTCTCTTCAAAACTTGGTTTTGGCAAAGTATTAAAAGGTGTCAAGCTTTTGAAATCTTTACCATCAAATGTAATTATACTTATATTTTGATTGTTTCTCAAATCCGTATAATGCTTGATCTTATCTTCCGGTTTGGACAAAAAGACCATTTCGTCTTCATAGAAGATAACCAACTCGTTATTTGTTTTTTCGCCATTGTTATATTGATCATAACTCACCTTGAATGTACTGGAAGCATTTTGAGCCAAAATGATCACTGGGGAAAGCGCCAACAAAAATTTAAATAATCTTTTCATCTTTTTATTTTTAAAACATAGTTAAGGATATTCAAGTCTGCCTCGGCATCCATCATTCGTTCTTACTGAACGAATAATCATCTTCAAATCAATCAATTGAATCATTCAATTTATTTCCAAAAATGAAAGTTCAAATTCTTTAAAAAAACGCGAAAGCAATTTAAGTGTTTTTTATTGTTAATTTTGTTAATAGCTTTAAATATGTTTTTTAAATCCAATCCCTTAAAACCAAAAACCATGAAAAAGACCTTATCTGCATTACTCATACTATTAACACTAACGGCATATTCACAAGAGCATCACGAAGAAGAACGATATGTTCCAGAAACCGACCCATTGGTTTTGGAGAAGCTAGAAGAATGGCAAGGCAAGAAATTTGGCCTTTTGATGCATTGGGGAGCATATAGCCAATGGGGGATTGTAGAGTCCTGGTCCCTTTCTCCCGAAGAGTATGAATGGTGTGAAAGAAAAAAAGGGAAGAACCCTCAAGATTATTTTGCCTACAAAAAAGAATATGAAGATTTGAAGAACACGTTTAACCCCATCCATTTCAACCCCGACAAATGGGCAAAAGCTGCTAAAAGAGCAGGAATGAAGTATGTGGTGTTCACGACAAAGCATCACGATGGCTTTACAATGTTCGACTCCAAGCATACAGATTACAAAATCACCGACTCCGGCACGCCATTCTCATCCAACCCAAGGTCGAACATCACCAAGGAGATTTTCGAATCCTTTAGAAGGGAAGGTCTATGGGCTGGCGCATATTTCTCCAAACCAGATTGGCATTCTGAACACTATTGGGATCCCTATTACCCACCAAAAGATAGAAACGTAAATTACTCCCCAGAGGAAAATCCAGAAAAATGGAACAAGTTCATAGACTTCACTCACAACCAAATCATGGAATTGATGACCGATTATGGAAAAGTGGACATTCTATGGTTAGATGGAGGTTGGGTAGCAAAAACCCCAAAAGGAGAAATAAGAGACTGGTACAAGAAAACCGTGAATAAAAGCGATGGAGGCTATTTAAAGCATCGTATCGTAAACCAAGACATAAAAATGGATGAATTGGTTGTAAAAGCCAGACAAAAACAGCCCGGCCTAATCGTTGTAGACAGAGCCGTATATGGTAAAAATCAAAATTATCTAACGCCAGAAAATAGAATTCCAGAGAAAACATTGCCATATCCTTGGGAATCTTGCATCATATCCGGAGGCGGATGGTCTTCTACTCCCAATGCAAAATACATGAGCGGTAGAAAAGGCATTCAAACCTTGGTAGACATCGTTGCAAAAGGTGGCAACCTATTGCTCAACATCGCTCCTGGTCCAGATGGTAGATGGCAGCAAGGAGCCTATGACCTTTTGAAGGAATTTGAAGATTGGATGGCAATTAACAACACTGCAATCTATGATACGAAACCAATAGCTCCATTCAAAGAGAACAATGTTTGCATGACACAGGACAAAAATGGAAACGTGTTTTTGTTTTATATGGCAGAAGAAGGAGAGAACACGATACCTTCAACAATTACAGTAAATTCGATAAACCCTGAAAAGGGAGCAAAAATCCAATTGTTGGGATCTAAAAAGAACTTGAAATGGAAAAAGAACGAAAAAGGGTTCACGGTTTTCGTGCCTAAGAAGTTGCGTACAAATTCGCCATCAAAATACGTATGGACCTTCAAAGTATCCTCTGTAGAACGGTAACACGACAAATGTTTGATCATAATGAAGCCAAAACTTCTCGATAGGAGCAACCTACAAAACAACTCTTTCTCCATTAGTTATGATAATTACCCTTATTTTTTAAAGATATGGCATTATCATACGGAATTGGAATTGGTGGTCCTTTTGGAAAGCACTGGAACCCGATTCATTGGAGATAGCGTCGAGAAGTTCGATAAGGGGGAGATTGTCCTAATCGGAAAGAATCTACCCCATATGTGGCAAAATGACGATGTGTATTTTGAAACGTCATCGACATTGATGGCCGAGGCAATCGCCATACATTTCAAAGACAACTTTCTAGGTGATACTTTTTTTCAGAACCCAGAGATGAAGCATATCGCTGACTTGTTGGAGAGAGCTTCTTACGGAGTTAAGTTTGAAGGAAAAAATGAAGAAACCATTGAAAAGATCAAGGAATTGTCAACCTATGATGGTTTCAAAAAGATCATTCGGTTCTTGCAAATTTTAAACGAACTATCCAATCGCAAAGATTATAGATTATTATCGAGCTCGGGATTTTTGGACACATTCAAAAAATCTGACAACAAAAACCTTTACAAGCCTTACGAATATATTTTCAATAATTTCAATAAATCCATATCTTTGAATGATGTCGCAAAGGTCGCGAATATGAACCCATCTTCATTCAGTCGTTTTTTCAAGCGAGTCAATAGAAAGACATTTTCAAAATACTTGAATGAAATCAGAATAGGATATGCCTGCAAACTACTAATGGAAAACAAGTACAGCATAACTGCCGTTTGCTATGAATCCGGATTTAACAATGTTTCGAATTTCAATAGGCAGTTTAAAACGATTACTGGGGTTTCTCCAACAGAGTACCTTCAAAAATACATATAAAATTACCTACAAAATCTACACATTCAACCAAAAAGGCAAAAAAAGTATCACCAATAGCATAATTATTGGTGGTAATTAAGTCTATCAAGAGTTAATTTTACAGGATAAACCTTAAATTACAGAATGCCTAATTCAATCACGATAATCGATATTCTGGTTAAAGATATTCGATTTCCCACAAGTAGATCATTGGATGGATCCGATGCCATGAATCCAGATCCGGATTACTCTGCGGCCTATGTCATATTAAAAACCAATTGTCAAAATAGCATGGAGGGACATGGATTGACCTTTACAATAGGTAGAGGCAACGAATTGTGCGTTGCTGCCATAAAATCCTTATCCCACCTGATCATTGGAAAAAAACTTGTCGAATTCACTTCCAACATGGGAGCCTTTTGGAAAATGATTACAGGAGATAGCCAGTTGCGTTGGTTAGGTCCAGAAAAGGGAGTCATTCATTTGGCAACTGGAGCCATTGTAAATGCCGTTTGGGATCTATATGCCAAAGTAGAGGAAAAGCCGCTTTGGAAATTATTGGCAGATATGACTCCACAGGAATTGGTAAGATGCATAGACTTCACATATATCACAGATGCCATCACTCCACAAGAAGCCTTGACATTGCTACAAGAAAACGAAACCTCGAAAAAAGACAGAATAGAAAGACTCTTGGAAAAAGGATATCCAGCCTATACGACATCTGCTGGTTGGCTAGGTTATTCTGATGATAAAATGAGGCATCTATGCAAAGAAGCCAAAGATGCCGGTTTCAAACATATGAAAATAAAGGTAGGCTCTGATTTGGAAGACGATATGAGGAGATCTGCCATTATTCGTGAAGAAATTGGTGACGACTTGCAATTAATGATGGACGCCAATCAAAAATGGGATGTAGATGAAGCCATTGTCAATATGGAGTCCCTAAAAAAATTCAATCCATATTGGATAGAAGAACCTACAAGTCCCGATGACGTTTTAGGTCATGCCAAAATAGCAAAAGCAATTGCCCCAATAAAAGTGGCTACCGGTGAACATTGCCAAAATAGAGTGGTCTTCAAACAATTGTTACAAGCCAATGCCATCGGCATTTGCCAAATAGACAGTTGTAGAGTCGGTGGAGTAAACGAGGTCTTGGCCATTTTATTGATGGCGGCAAAATTTAAAGTTCCTGTTTGCCCACACGCTGGAGGTGTCGGGTTGTGTGAATACGTACAACACCTCTCATTTATAGATTACATCGCAATAAGTGGGTCCATGGAAAATAGAATCATAGAATACGTAGATCATTTACACGAACATTTCCACGACCCGGTAACAATAAGAAATGGAGCATATATCCCACCAAAAATGCCGGGGTACAGCATTACGATGAAAGAACGATCTTTAATTGATTACGAATTCCCAAATGGAAAAATTTGGCAAAGAATACAAGAAGAAAAACAAATAACAAAATGAAATTTAGTCTAAAAGGAAAAACAGCAATTGTAACCGGAGGAGGTAGTGGCATTGGAAAGGCAATTTCATTGACATTGGCTGGTCAAGGAGCTTTGGTGCACATATTGGATCTCAGCTTGGAGGATACCAAGATTACACTAAAAGAAATTGAAGACCAAGGAGGAAAGGCGATAGCACATTGTTGCAATGTTGCCAATCAAAAAGAAGTTAAAAATACTATTGAATCAATAAGTGATACCATAGACATACTAGTCAACAACGCAGGAATAGCTCACATAGGCAATCTTGAAGAGACAGCAGAAGCAGATATGGATCGTATTTACGACGTAAACATAAAAGGGGTCTACAATTGCATGTATGCAGTTATTGGCAAGATGAAAGCAAAAGGAGGCGTCATCCTGAATATGGCATCGATAGCATCTACTGTCGGTATTACAGATCGATTTGCTTACTCAATGTCCAAAGGCGCCGTATTGACGATGACCTATTCCGTTGCCAAAGATTACCTGAATTATGGTATTCGTTGCAACAGCATTTCTCCAGCAAGGATTCACACGCCTTTTGTCGATGGTTTCATAAACAAGAATTACCCTGGCAAAGAAAAGGAAATGTTCGAAAATTTATCGAAAACACAACCAATAGGCCGAATGGGAACACCAGAAGAAGTGGCCAATTTGGCCTTGTACCTCTGTTCAGACGAGTCATCCTTCATTACAGGAACAGATTTCCCCATAGATGGTGGATTCATCAAATTGAATGGATAGTAAAAAAACACAACATTAAAGAAATATCAAAAAATTAAAAAAAATGAAATTAATACGATTTGGAACTGTAGGTAAAGAAAAGCCAGGAGTACAATTGGAGAATGGGTCAAGAATAGATATATCAGAATTTGGTGAAGATTATACGGAGTCGTTCTTTGGAGGAGATGGATTGGATCGCTTGCAAAATTGGTTGGAAGCAAATGAAAAGAACTGTCCAAAAATAAGTGACAATGAGCGATTGGGACCACCAATGACCAGGCCATCGAAAATGGTTTGCGTAGGGTTGAACTATGCGCAACATGCCGCAGAAAGTGGTATGGCCGTACCCAAGGAGCCTGTCTTGTTTTTTAAGGCAACCAGTGCCATTGTTGGCCCAAATGATGATTTGATCATTCCAAAAGGAAGTGAAAAAACGGACTGGGAAGTAGAATTGGCCATCGTAATAGGCAAAAAAGCCTCCTATGTTTCAAAGGAAGATGCAATGCATCATGTGGCTGGTTACGTATTGCACAACGATTATAGTGAAAGAACCTATCAAATAGAAAAAGAAGGGCAGTGGTGCAAAGGAAAAGGTTGTGATACTTTTGCTCCTTTAGGACCATTCATTGCAACCAAAGATGAAATCAAAGACCCAAACAACTTGAACCTATGGTTGAAATTAAATGGGGAGACGGTACAAAATAGCAGTACCTCCGATTTCATTTTCAATGTAGAAGAAGTCGTAAGTTACATTAGTCAGTTCATGACTCTTCTTCCAGGAGATGTCATTTCCACAGGCACACCATTTGGGGTTGGATTAGGGTTCAATCCTCCTAAATACTTAAAACCAGGAGATGTCGTAAAACTAGGCATTGATGGTTTGGGAACCTCAACACAAACCGTAAAAGCATACATATAATGGTCATTGACAGCCATCAACATTTTTGGAAATACGCTCCAGTAAGAGATAGCTGGATAACGGAAGACATGGAAAGGATTCGTAGAGATTTTTTGCCTTCCGATTTACAACCGGTACTCAAAAAAAATGCCATTGATGGCTGCATTGCAATACAAGCAGATCAATCTGAAGAAGAAAACTTGTTTTTATTGAAGCTCGCTGAAAAAAATAATTTCATAAAAGGCGTTATTGGGTGGGTGGATTTGTGTTCTGATTCTGCCAATTATAGGTTGCAATACTTTTCACAATTCAAAGCATTTCGTGGAGTACGTCACATTGTTCAGGCCGAGCCAGATGGTTTTATGTTGAAAAAAGACTTTCAAAATGGAATCAAAACACTCTCCAAATACAAGTTGACTTATGATATTTTAATCAACTACAAGCAGCTTTCAGAAGTGGTAATCTTAGTAGAGAAATTCCCAAATCAACCATTTGTTTTGGATCATTTGGGCAAACCTCCCATTGCTTCAAAAGAGATGGATACTTGGGAAAAACAAATTGATGCATTGTCAAAATTCCAAAACGTGCATTGCAAGGTTTCAGGAATGGTAACCGAAGCAGATTGGAACCATTGGAAGCCATCAGATTTCACTCTCTACTTGGATGTCGTTTTCAAAACCTTTGGTTCCAAACGCATTCTATATGGGTCGGATTGGCCTGTATGTTTATTAGCATCAGAATACAACGAGCAATTACAAGTTGTCAAAGACTATGTTTCTCAATTTTCATCAGAAGAAAAAACTGCAATCATGGGCGGAAATGCCATTCAATTTTACAACATAAAATAAATGAATTTTCAGAAAACACATAGAAACTATTTAATCCCCTTTAGGTCTCTATGTGTTCTATTGATAATAGTTGCGTGCAAAAAAGAAAAAATCATCATTAAAGATGCTCTTTGGTACAAACAACCAGCTACCAATTGGATGAAAGAAGCCTTACCAATCGGTAATGGGTATATGGGAGCAATGTTCTTTGGAGGAGTAGAGGAAGAGCACATCCAATTCAATGAAGAATCATTGTGGACAGGTGGAAAAGGAGAGTGGGAAGCCTACGATGGTGGAAATAGGGAAAACGCATACAAATACTTGCCAGAGATCAGAAGATTATTGAACAAAGGAAAGTTCAACGAAGCAGATGAGTTGGCCAACAAGGAATTAACAGGAATCATAAAAGCAGATAAAGGAAATTCTATTTGGGAAGGATTTGGCGCATATCAGACATTTGGAGATGTTTTTGTAAAGACGAATCATAAAAACAAAGCACAAGACTATCATAGAGAATTAAATATTTCGGATGCTGTAGGAACAGTTTCCTATCAAGTTGAAGATGTCAATTACAAAAGAATCTTCTTTGCAAGCTACCCACATCGTGCTATCGTATTTCAATTTACAAATGATGATGCATCTGGTACGGATTATGTCATTAAACAAGAAACGCCTCATAAGAATTCAACTATTCATTTTATAGACAATCAACTCATCTTAAAAGGGGAGCTCGAAAATAATGGAATGCGCTTTGAAAGTAGACTGCTAATCAATTCTGATGGTAATGATGTTTCATTCGTCAATGGTGAACTTTCCATAAAATCTGCCAAGACAGTTACATTGTATCTAACAGCTTCAACCAATTACAAAAATGAATACCCAACTTATAAGGGGAGAGACTACAAAGCGTTGAACAGACGAACCATCTCGGGCATTCGGGCCAAAACATTTGACGAAATTCTAGAGGAACATAAAAAAGATTATAAAAACCTATATGACAGAGTAACCTTCAAATTAAGTGAAACAGATACCATTGAGGCACCTACAGATCACCGTTTAAAAGAATATGCCAATGGTAAAAAAGATCTTTCTCTCGAAGCTTTGTATTTTCAATATGGACGCTATTTAATGATTAGCAGTTCTCGTCGAGGAACAATGCCTGCCAACCTTCAAGGGAAATGGAACAATAAGACAAATCCACCATGGGCATCGGATTACCACGCCAACATTAATATACAAATGATATATTGGCCTACAGAAGTCACAAATCTGGCCGAATGCCACAACCCTTTAATTGATTACATAGATAAGCTAAGAGCTCCAGGAAACAAAACAGCGAAAGATTTTTTCAATGCAAAGGGCTGGATAGTCAATACCATGAACAACCCCTTCGGCTATACTGCTCCAGGGTGGGCATTTCCATGGGGATTTTTTCCTGGCGGAGCAGCTTGGTATTCAAGACACGTATGGGAACACTATGAATTTAACCAAGACAAAAACTTCTTGAAGCAAAAAGGTTATCCCATCATGAAGGACGCTGCATTGTTTTGGTTGGACTATCTGATAACTGACCCCGATGGTCACCTAGTATCATCACCATCTTACTCTCCAGAACACGGAGGAATCTCCACTGGCGCATATATGGACATTCAAATTGTTTGGGATTTGTTCTCCAACTGCATTGCTGCTTGTGATGCATTGGGAACGGACAATGACTTCAAAGAGAGGTTAATTGTAGCGAGATCACAATTGTTACCACTTAAGATCGGCAAGTGGGGGCAACTGCAAGAGTGGAAGGAAGATAGGGACTCACCAGATAATAAGCATCGTCACGTTTCTCACTTGTATGCCTTGTACCCTGGGAATCAAATAAACACTACAAACACCCCTAAACTGTCGGAAGCGGCAAAAGTATCTTTGAATGCCAGAGGAGATGATGGAACTGGTTGGTCCATTGCTTGGAAAATCAATTTCTGGGCGCGCCTAAAAGACGGAAATCACGCCTATGAGCTATTAAATCGCGCAATGCGAATTACAGACACAGGAGCAGAAAACACAATGGGAGGTGGAGGTGTTTATTCCAATCTTCTATCTACACATCCACCTTTTCAATTGGATGGAAACATGGGGGCAACAGCTGGAATGGCAGAAATGTTATTGCAATCGCATTCTGAAGTAATTCAAATATTGCCTGCATTGCCAGAAAAATGGAAAAATGGTACGGTCGAAGGTTTAAAAGCAAGAGGAAACATAGAGGTGGACATGCAATGGAAAGACAAAAAACTAATGAGAGTAGGGCTTCTATCAAAAGAAAGTCGTCGATGCAACATAAAGTATGGAGGAATACTTAAAGAAGTAAAATTGCTTGAGAACGAAAAAGTTTGGTTTGACAATAATTTGAATGCATTTTAAATGAAAACAGATAACGAAATGAAATCGACACGATTAAAAAAACATTTAAACAGATTCTTGGTAACATTTATCTGTATTGGTATTTTTACTTCCTGTCAATCTTCGATAGAAAAAGAAAAACCCAAACAAATCGTAAAACATGTTATTCTGATTGGTTCAGATGGTTTTGGAGCATACGCCTTTAAAAAGGCAAAAATCCCCAACTTAAGAAAACTAATGGAAAAAGGCTCCTATTCATTAAGTGCAAGAGCAGTATTGCCTTCATCGAGTGCAGTAAATTGGGCTTCCATGATTATGGGGTCTGGGCCAGAGTTACATGGCTATACGGAATGGGGTAGTAAAACACCAGAGTTACCATCTAAGGTTATTGGAAAAGGAAACATATATCCAACCATTTTCAGTTTAATCGACGAACAATTGCCCAATGCAAAAAAAGGAGTATCCTATACTTGGGGAGGCATTGGTTATCTTTTTGAAAAAGACATGGTCGATTTGGATTTCAACGGAAAATCTGACGAAGCTACCAAAGACAAGGCTCTGAAATTCTTTGTAAGGGAAAAACCAGCTCTAACTTTCATTCATTTCGATGAACCTGATAGTGCTGGGCATAATATTGGACATGATACTCCAGAGTATTATGAAGCTGTTGAAAAAATAGACATTTTGATTGGGGACATCATTAGTACTTTGAAAAAGAACAATCTGTTGGATGATACTGCCATAATATTTAGCTCGGATCATGGAGGCATTGACAAAGGCCATGGAGGCAAAACATTGTTGGAGGTAGAAATTCCTTGGATTATCCATGGGAAGAACCTACCTCCAAAAGGCCAACTAAACTCCAGTATTGTTACCTACGACACCGCTACTACCATTGCTCACCTCCTAGGCATAGAAATTCCAGCTTTTTGGAGAGGAAAATCGATAAATGAAGTTTTTGAAAAAGATGAAAAATAAGATAATTTTATTAGTTGCTTCCGTATTGTTCCTTACGGCTTGTTCTTCTAGAAAAGAAACAGTAGACAAGCCTAATATAGTTCTTTTTTTGGTTGATGATATGGGGTGGCAGGACACTTCTGTTCCGTTTTGGGATCGAAAAACACCATTTAACAATCGTTATCATACCCCGAATATGGAGAGGTTGGCAAAACAAGGCATGAAATTCACACAGGCATATGCTACCCCTGTTTGCTCTCCTACAAGAATCAGTTTAATTACTGGAATGAATGCCGCCAGACATCGGGTGACCAATTGGACGCTAGAAAAGAATGCATCTAATGATGCAAAAGACAACGAGCTCCAATTTCCGCAATGGAATGTCAATGGCATATCTCCGGTTCAAGGAATTGAAAACACTATTTATGCTACACCATTGCCAGAAATACTGAAAAGGAGAGGATACAGCACCATTCATGTGGGGAAGGCACATTTTGGAGCGATGGGCACTCCTGGAGAAGACCCTGAAAATCTTGGGTTTGATATAAATATCGCTGGACATGCAGCCGGAGCTCCGAAAAGCTATTTGGGGTCGGAGAATTTTGGGAACGATAAATCCAATAAAGAAATCTGGGCTGTGCCAGGATTAAACAAATATTATGGTAAAGATATTTTTTTAACAGAAGCCTTGACCGAAGAAGCCATTAAAGCGGTAGATAAAAGTATCAAGAGTAAAAATCCTTTTTTTCTATATATGTCTCACTACGCCGTACACACCCCTATCTATGGAGATAAACGGTTTTTACAAAAATATTTGGACGCTGATTTGGATCAAACAGAAGCTAAGTATGCTTCAATGGTAGAAGGGGTAGATAAAAGCTTGGGAGATATTATGGATTATCTTGACGAGAAAAACATTGCTGACAATACCATAATTCTTTTTATGTCTGATAATGGTGGATTGAGTGCTCATGCCCGAGGTGGCGAACCTCATACTCACAATAAACCATTAGCTAGCGGCAAAGGTTCATTTTACGAAGGAGGAATAAGAAAGCCAATGATTGTAAAATGGTCGAAAAAAGTGCAACCAGCAACGAGCACAGATAGTTATGTGATCATCGAAGATTTTTTTCCTACCATCTTGGAAATCGCAGGTGTAAAGAGTTTCAAAACAGTTCAACACATAGATGGGCAAAGCTTTCTACCCATTTTAAATTCTCAACCGAAAAAGAACAAACAATCCAGACCCTTGTTTTGGCATTATCCTAACAAATGGGGAGCTCATGGTCCAGGAATAGGAACCGGTAGCGCAGTTAGATTAGGAGATTGGAAACTTATTTATTTTCATAAAACAAGAACATTGGAATTGTATAACATAAAAGAAGACATCCAAGAATCAGACAACCTTGCGACAACACGAAAGGGGAAACTCGAAGAATTGGCTACGGTCCTGACAGATTATTTAAAGTCAATAGATGCGCAAATGCCCTTAGATAAATTTACAAGGAAACAAGTTCCTTATCCAAATGAAATTATAGTAAATTAAACAGGTGTTCTTTATGAAAAAACAAATCTATTTTCTGGGATTAATAATGTTAGTCATCTCTTGTCAAGACAAGAAGAAAACAAGTGGCATAAAAAATCAACAAACAGTAAATTATCTAGAAGAAACAGAAACTGATTTCAATTCTCGTATGGAATGGTGGAGAAACGCTCAGTTTGGGATGTTTATTCACTGGGGAGCATATGCGGTACCTGCCGGAGTCCACAACGGAAAAGAAGTAAAGGGAATTGGTGAATGGATTCAATATTATGAAAAAATTCCGGCCAAGGAATATGAAATCTACGCCAAACAATTCAATCCTGACAAATTCGATGCTGATGCATGGGCTAAGACGATGAAAGAAGCTGGAATGAAATATGTGGTCATTACTTCGAAGCATCATGATGGTTTTTCTTTATGGAACTCAAAAGTATCCGATTACGACATTGTAGATTTTGCACCCTATGGCAAAGATGTTTTAAAGGCACTTTCAGAAGCCTGCAAAAAGCAAGGAATGAAATTTGGATTATACCATTCCATTATGGATTGGCACCATCCGGATGCACAGTATGATTCTTTTTTAAGAAACAAAGAAGATACCATAGGCTATAAAAAGAAATTCACTCTGTACTTGGAAAATTACATGAAGCCTCAAGTTAAAGAGTTAATTGAAAACTACGATCCATCGATTCTATGGTTTGATGGAGAATGGGTTTCAGAATTCACCCATGAACAAGGAAAAGAATTATATCAATACGTACGCAGTTTAAAGCCAGACATTCTTATAAACAATCGTGTAGACAAAGGTCGACAAGGTATGCAAGGAATGAATAAAAAAGATAGTGACTATGCTGGTGATTTTGGTACTCCAGAACAAGAAATCCTAGATGAAGCTGCAGATTCAGATTGGGAATCCTGCATGACCATGAACGATACTTGGGGATACAAGAAGAATGACAACAATTGGAAATCCACAGAAACATTAATCCACAACTTGATAGATGTAACTGCAAAGGGAGGCAACTATTTATTAAATGTAGGCCCAACTTCAGAAGGCGTTATTCCAGAACCAAGTTTGGAAAGACTGAAAAAAATGGGAGAATGGTTAAATACCAACGGTATTGCAATCTACAAAACAGAAAGATTGAAAAAAAATTATAGGCAAGGTAACGACATTCGATTTACAAAGAAAAAGGGAAGTGATGAGTTCTATGCAATCACATTAAAAAAACCAGAAGCAGTTTTCATTGTTAAAAATTTAAAACCAAAAGCCAATACCGATATACATCTAATAGGAAATGAAACTGTTTTGCAATGGGAATTTGTAGAAAATGAAGGTCTAAGAATCACAATCCCCAAAAACCTATTAGATACTTGGAGTGAAAATTCTTTTGCATGGGTATTTCATATAAACGGAGAAGAGCTATAAAAATGAAACGATTTTATTTTATAATCATACTATTGGGGTTTATATGCTTGTTTGTATTCTGCAAAGAAGGTATTACTGAACCTAAACCTTATGGGCCATTACCTTCGGAAAACCAATTGGAATGGCACAATATGGAATATTATGCTTTCATCCATTTCAACATGAATACGTTTACCAACATGGAATGGGGCAATGGGAGCGAAAAGCCTACACAATTCAATCCAACTGAGCTAGATGTCAAACAGTGGGCAAAAACGATTAGGGAAGCAGGAATGAAAGGGGTTATAATCACAGCAAAGCATCATGATGGTTTTTGTCTTTGGCCTTCAAAATATACAGAACACTCCATTAAAAATTCCCCTTGGAAAGGCGGGAAAGGAGATATCTTAGAAGATCTGTCTGAAGCTTGCAAGGAACATGGATTGAAAATGGGACTGTACTTATCCCCTTGGGACAGAAATCATGCTGAATATGGAAAACCAGAATACGTCACATACTTTCACAACCAATTACGGGAATTGCTAACCAATTATGGTGACATCTTCGAAGTTTGGTTTGATGGAGCCAATGGAGGCTCGGGGTATTATGGAGGTGCAAATGAAACTCGTAAAATTGACAACAAAACATATTATCAATGGGATAAAGCAATCGATATTGTAAGAGAACTACAACCCAATGCCGTTATTTTTGGCGATGGTGGGCCAGGTGTTCGCTGGGTAGGCAATGAAGAAGGTTGGGCAAATGAAACCAATTGGAGTTTACTTAGACAGAAAGAAGTCTATCCCGGCTACCAAAAATACAAAGAACTTCGATCTGGCCACGAAGACGGAACGCATTGGGTTCCGGCAGAGTGCGATGTATCCATTAGGCCTGGTTGGTATTACCATCCATCAGAAGATGTACAAGTAAAAACCTTATCACATTTAGTCGACATCTATTATCAATCCATTGGAAGAAATGCATCATTGTTATTGAATCTCCCTGTAGATAATAGAGGATTAATCCACGAAAAAGATGCAGAGCAACTAATGGCATTAAAGCAACAAATTGAAAAAGACTTTAAACACAATCTAGCCACAGACAGCAAAGTCACAGCAACGAATGTTAGAGGGGGTAGCTCTAAGTTTGAAGCTAATAACGTCATAGATGGAAACGATCAAACTTATTGGACAACGAATGATGCCATTACTACTGCTTCAATTACATTTGAATTTGAGGATCCGACCGAGGTGAATAGAATTTTATTGCAAGAATACATTCCTCTAGGGCAACGTATCTATGGGTTTAACATTGAAGCGGAAGTTGCTGGGAATTGGACAATAATAGATTCACAAACCACCATTGGAACAAAAAGAATTTTACGCTTTGATACCGTTGAAACTACAAGAATTAGAGTAAACATTACCAACTCCAAAGCAGAGCCTATAATTTCAAATATAGAATTCTATCTCGCACCTAATCTACTTACCGAACCAATAATCAAGAGAGACAAGAATGGTATGGTAACAATGGAAGTAACAGATAAGAACATTGACATCTATTATACCAAGGACGGTTCAAGTCCTTCATCAGGATCCAAAAAATACAATTCGCCTTTTATAGTCAATGAACCTACAACGTTAAATGCAATCGCCCATAACCCAGACGACAATGAGCAAACCGAAACAAAAACAATTTATTTTGACATCAATAAAAAAGATTGGAAAGTTCTCAAGGTAAGCTCTGGAAAACTTGATGACACCTACAAGATCATTGATGATGACCCGAAAACAACTTGGGCATCTGAAAAAAACAATGCACCTAATGAGATTGTAATAGATTTAGGGAACGAATATTCATTGCAAGGCTTTACATATATGCCTGTACAGGGAAGGTGGCCTTACGGAATTGTCTCTAGTTATGAATTCTCGATAAGCACAAACAATAAGGTATGGAAAACTACAGCTATAGGAGAATTTGGAAATATTAAGAACAATCCTATCGAACAAATTATTAAATTTAAGACATCTAAAGCAAGGTACATTAAGCTAAGAAGCATTAAAATCATTGACAATGACAACAGATTGTCTGTTGGAGAAATAGGAGTCATAACTAAAACTTAATCAGACGTACGGGAATCATATGGATTTAAACTTAAAAGATAAAGTCATCATCGTAACCGGAGGGTCCAAGGGAATTGGCAATGGCATATGCAATGTCTTAGCTCGTGAGGGTGCTATTCCAATTATAGTTGGCAGAAATAAAGAAGATGTATTGAATGCTGTAAAAACCATTGAAAACGAGAATCAGAAAGCGTCTTATGCCTTTGCAGAATTAACAGATCCTGAACAATGTGAAAATGCCGTAAAAAAAGTTGTGGAAGAATTTGGAAGAATTGATGGATTGGTAAACAATGCAGGGGTAAATGATGGTGTTGGTCTGGAGAATGGAAATGTCGAAGATTTCTTGAAATCCATCAATCGCAATCTAACACATTACTATGCAATGGCACATCATGCCTTACCAGAACTAAAGAGAAGTAAGGGAGCCATTGTAAACATTGGTTCTAAAACAGCTGAGACTGGACAAGGAAACACTTCTGGTTATGCTGCAGCAAACGGAGGAAGGAATGCATTGACAAGAGAATGGGCAGCAGAGTTGTTACCTTGTCAAATTAGGGTAAATGCCGTGATTGTAGCAGAATGCTATACACCATTGTATCACAAATGGATACAAACCTTTAAAAAACCTGAAGAAAAACTCAAAGAAATAACCAATAAAATCCCACTGGAAAATAGGATGACAACTACTGAAGAAATTGCCAACGCAGTTGCGTTTTTGTTGTCATCAAAATCTAAGCATACTACGGGACAATTGATATATGTAGATGGTGGATATACTCATTTAGATAGAGCTTTAACATAATTGAACAAACACTAAAACCAAGAATGAATAATACAGAGAAAATCCCAATAGTGTCCAAAAAGGTACTTGTCCCTTTTATATTAGTAACCACCTTGTTTGCGCTTTGGGGATTTGCAAATGCGGTAACAGACCCTATGGTTCAAGCCTTTAAAAAAGTTTTGGAGTTGTCAAATTCGCAAGCGGCTTGGGTACAAATGGCTTTTTACGGCGGCTATTTCTGCATGGCATTGCCAGCTGCCATGTTCATGCGTAAATATTCCTATAAAGTCGGTATTCTAATTGGATTGGGATTGTATGCTCTTGGCGCCTTGTTATTCTATCCAGCTGCAATCACTGAACAATTCTGGTTTTTTTGCTTGGGATTGTACATTTTAACTTTTGGACTGGCATTTTTAGAAACAGCTGCAAACCCCTATGCTTTGGCAATGGGAGCAAAAGAAACCGCCACCCAGCGTTTAAATCTGGCACAAGCCTTTAATCCCGTTGGTCTAATTGCTGGTTTGTTCGTAGCACAACAATTCGTTTTGAAAAATTTGAAATCTGATGACATAGCAGATTTTAGCGCTTTAGATGAAGCTTCTAAAATTTTAGTCAAAACTTCAGATTTATTGGTAATTCGTAATCCATATGTTATTTTAGGATTGGTCCTAATTGGTATTTTTACATTGTTTGTGGCAAGTAAGATGCCACAATCCAAAGACGAAGGAGGCATGCCAAGCATTGGGGATACATTTGCCGTTTTGGCCAAGAACAAAAAATATGTCTTGGGGGTATTGGCACAAATACTATATGTAGGTGCACAAATCATGTGTTGGACTTACATATACCAATATGCAGAAGGTCTAGGAATGGATAGTGTTACTGCGGGTTATTATCAAATGGCCGCGTTTGTGATATTTACCATTGGTCGTGCAGTGGGAACCTATTTGTTGCGATTTATGAGTGCTGGTAAATTGTTAATGTCCTTTGCACTTTTAGCAATGGTATTTACCGTTGGAACAATATGGGTTCAAGGAATGACTGGGTTGTATAGCCTAGTAGGCATCTCTTTTTGCATGTCTTTGATGTTTCCTACCATATATGGCATAGCCTTGGGAGGTTTGACCGAAGAACAATCAAAGGTAGGCTCAGCTGGTTTGATCATGGCAATCGTAGGTGGGGCATTAATGCCAAAATTACAAGGAATCATCATAGATGCTGGAGGAAACGGTGTTTCTGACACGACCATTGCAGGCGTTTCCGAAGTTAACTTCTCCTTCATCTTACCATTGCTCTGCTTTGTTTACATAGCTTGGTATGGGTTTTCTGTTTACAAGAAATACGAAACGAAAATAGCTTAAAACGATAAAAATGAAACGACATTGTCTTGCATTGGATTTGATTGATGATGAAAAACGCATTAAGGAATATGAAGATCACCACACCAAGGTATGGCCAGAGATTATTGCTTGTATGAAAGAATCCGGCATTCAAAACATGGAAATCCATCGAATAGGCAATCGCATGTTCATGATCATGGATGTTGATGATGATTTTTCCTTTGAAAAAAAAGCTGCAATTGATGCAATGTACCCTGAAAATGAAGCTTGGGAAAAACTGATGTGGAACTATCAACAAGCATTGCCAATGGCCAAACCCAATGAGAAATGGGTATTGATGAAAAAGGTATTTCAGTTATAATACAATCTAATGAGTAGCAAAAAAGAAATAAGGTTCGATACACGCTTTCCATCTATTGACGATTTGAGAAACAGGGCCAAAAAGAGGATTCCAAAGTTTGCTTTCGAATATTTGGATGGTGGCTGCAATGAAGATGTGAATTTACGCAAAAACACTTCAGAAATCAGAAAAGTCGAATTGCTACCCAACTATTTGGATGCGCATACACATTCCAATATGCAAACGGAATTGTTTGGACATACCTATGATGCTCCATTCGGAATAGCTCCAGTTGGCTTGCAAGGGTTAATGTGGCCAAATGCACCAGAAATACTGGCGAAATCAGCTTTCGAACACAATATCCCTTTTGTGTTGAGTACGGTATCCACAAGTAGCATTGAACGCATTTCAGAAATTACAGAAGGTAAGTCATGGTTTCAGCTATATCACCCTGCCGAAGACAAGGTTCGCGATGACTTGATCAACAGAGCTGCTAATGCCGAATGTCCAGTATTGGTCATTCTGTGCGACGTACCAACTTTTGGATTTCGTCCCCGTGACATTAGAAATGGATTGGCAATGCCTCCAAAAATGTCGATTAAAAATATCCTACAAATTCTAGGAAAACCAAATTGGGCAATCCAAACCTTAAAACATGGCCAACCCAATTTTGAAACCTTGAAACCATATATGCCCAAAGGATTGGATTTAAAACAATTGGGGAAATTTATGAACGACACCTTTTCAGGAAGGTTAAACGAAGAAAAAATCAAACCCATTCGCGACATGTGGAAAGGGAAACTAGTATTGAAAGGTGTTGCCAACGAAGTCGATGCGGAAAAAGCAATCCAGCTGGGGTTAGATGGAATTATCGTTTCCAATCATGGAGGAAGACAATTGGATGCTGGAGAATCCACTATAAAACCATTAACCAGAATTGCTAAAAAATATGGCGACAAAATAACTGTAATGATGGACAGTGGCATTCGTTCTGGTCCGGACATAGCAAGAACACTCTCCAGTGGTGCTAAATTTACCTTCATGGGGCGTTCTTTCATGTACGGGGTTTCTGCCTTGGGCAACAAAGGTGGAGATCATACCATCTCTCTCTTAAAAACAGAATTGCAACAGGTAATGGAACAAATTTGCTGTAAAGAAGTTATCGACTTTCCTAAATTCCTCAATAAAAACAAGTAAAATGAAACATCGAAAACAACTGGTAATTTTAATGACGACTATTTTTTGTTTGAATGCCTTCAGTGGTTTTTCACAAGAAAAAGAACTTTCGAAAGAAGAAAGATTGGCTTGGTTCAAAGAAGCTAAACTTGGGATTTTTATTCACTGGGGGATTTATGCAGTAAATGGAATAGATGAATCTTGGTCTTTTTACAACAATTACATTCCTTATGACGATTATATGAAGCAACTGGGTGGATTCAACGCAAAAAACTATGATCCTGAATATTGGGCCAAACTCATCAAGGAAAGTGGCGCAAAGTATTCAATAATCACAACCAAGCATCATGATGGAGTAGCACTATGGAATACCAAACAAAGTGATTTGAATGTCGTAGACAAAACAAAGGCAAAAAAAGATCTCATCACCCCTTTTGTGAAGGCTATTAGGAAAGAAAACCTCAAAGTTGGTTTGTATTACTCCCTCTTGGATTGGTCTCACCCCAACTATCCAAATTTTCGAAGAAACGAAAAGCGATATGAGGAAGACAAGTCGAGATGGAAAAAGTTCACGAAATTCAATTTTGGTCAAATAAAGGAATTGACAAAATTCAATCCAGACCTATATTGGTTTGATGGCGACTGGGAGCAATCTGCAGAAAAATGGAAAGCAAAGGAAATTCGTCAATTGCTATTGGAAAAAACACCAACGACCATAATTAATTCCAGACTGCAAGGTTATGGAGACTATGCAACTCCAGAGCAAGGAGTCCCCATTACAAAACCTAAAAACAACTATTGGGAACTTTGCATGACCATAAACAATTCCTGGGGATACCAACCCAATGACAAAGCATATAAGTCCACAAATCAAATCATAAGGATTCTTGTGGATTGCATCAGTATGGGTGGTAACTTGTTGCTAGACATCGGTCCTAGACCAGATGGAACCATCCCAGAAGAACAAGTTTCCATTTTAAAAGGTTTGGGACGTTGGACCAACAAACACAAAGAAGCAATATATGGCACCAGAGCGGGTATCCCTCACGGTCATTTCAATGGTTACACGGCATTGTCAAAAGACAAAACCATACTATATCTATATGTAGACAACAAACCCAATGGTTCCCTGCTTATCAAAGGGTTAAAAAACAAAGTCAATAGGATTTGGGTCGTTGGAAATGGCACCAAACTATCTCACCAGGTTGTTGGAAAACAGTATTGGAGCAAAGTGCCTGGATTGTTATACATTGACTTGCCCGAAGCCGTTCAAGACAAAGACGTTACAGTAATTGCCGTATTGTTGGATGGTGCAATAGACTTATATGGGGAAGAAGGTCAAAAAATAGAAGACAACTAAAGAAGTTTCTTTTTATAAAAACACAAACTCCCTAGGTAAACTCCGTATTCTACTTCTTTTCGTGTGAAACACTAAAATAGAAGAAGAACATTGATGCAACTGAAAAAAGCTTGTCAATTACATTTATGGCTCCAGATTCATCTCCTCCATAGATCAGCGCCTGAAAGATTTGAGAAAACTCTGAAGAAAGAGCACAAGTGGCAGACAGACAAAACAAAACTCCGTTTTTGGTTATGTTTCTCGATAGATTTACAATGCTTAAAAAAGTCAACAACAAAACCATTGTCATATAAACAAATATCATTACCAAATGTGAACTATCATAAAAATCTTTATTGTAACCAAACCAACCCTCCCTATCCATCACGACATATAATTGATATATGATGTAAGCCGTAAGAATTAAAACAACACCCCCCGAAACCCAAGAGAAACCTCGTATTTTTTTTAGATTGATTTCTTCAATAACATATAGAATCATAGATACATAAGCAACCAAATATATGACACCTCCAATCAGACATAGGTAATACGCTTCCTTAAAAATCATCACATATGCTAAAAAAAGAGCTTGAGCTATTAGTATGGCAGTAATGTAACTCTGAAAGAAAACACTTCTTTTGGAGTATAGGAAAAAGGAAAGAAAGAATGTTAATATGAACCAGAATTCCACAAAATGAACTTCTACAATAGATGATTTCCAACTAAAATACAAGATCAACAATATTAGCAATGCCCTTATTGCATAAGTAGGTTTTTTTAATAATAGAATCGTTTCATTCATATTCACAACTTTAATGACTTGAAGTAAACCACATGTAAAAGCGCTTTTTTAGGGTATGAATCATTACGCCTTAAAAAACTTCAGGGAAATCGAAAACTTATTCCTAGTGTGCAGTCATTGGTTATTGTTATGGTAATTTCTGGATTGACACACTATGAGTGAGCATACTGAAAATCAATGTGCTTGCACTAATAAATATAATACATTTTTCTGAAAAGTACCGTTTTCAATTAATACGCAAAATAGCCAGAATAGACTTTACCCTATTCTAGCTATTGCTATCTACCCTCAAAAAAAACATTAATTATTTAAATTATTAAGCTGCCTTTTGCCCCTCCATTCCATAAAAGGCAGAAGTGTTGGCAGCATCATCAAAAGCGACAGTTTCACCTTGCCCTACAATTACGTCAAATGATTGAACTACCACATATGAAAACCAAATGCTCAATAACATATAAGGAATTTGCAATGCATCCTTCATTCCCAATTTGGAATCATCTACATGTATCCAACGCTCTAAAGGTTGTTCGTAAATCTTATCCATTGTTTGTACTTTTCCATAATGCTTTTTTAACCTTATGAAGATTTCAACATCAAATAACCATCGTGTCAAAAAAGCCGACTCATAAGCCACAGGAACAATGTTGCGCCTAAAGACCTTGGCTCCACATTGCGTGTCTTCAATAGGCAAACCCAAGATTAAAAACACTATTATCTTTATAATTTTAGAAAACAGATTTCTAAAAACATTGCGCTCTATTTGTCCTTCACCTTTTCCCCTGGAACCATACACCAAATCTAAATCTTCGTTTTTATGAAGTGTATCTACCAATTTTTCAAAATCATTGAAGTCGGTAGACAGATCCGCATCAATGAACCCTATGTAATCCATATCTCTTCTATTGAACAAATAACGTGCACCAGATCTAACTGCAGCTGCTTTTCCTGCATTTTTCTTTACATCCACAATGCTCACTTTCATTTTGGCTTGTTCTTGAATAGTTTCCAAGACAGCAAGAGTATCGTCTTTGCTTCCATCGTTAACAAAACATAAGTGATACTTATTGTTGGTAGTGATAAAATCTACAAAAGCCTCAACATTCAATCGTTTCGCTTCGTTGTAACATGGTATGATAATTCCTGTTTTCATAATAGATTTCTTTAAGATTATACCCCAAAATTAGATGGGATTGGCACCTTTTTTTGGAGTAATTCGATGGTTGGGACTTTTCTGTAGATGAATGTGTTTTTACTTTCGATGACAACTATTCATCGTAACAAAAGTTTATCATATCTTTATTAAAGAGAAAATCACATTAATTGTCAATGCTGAAAAAATCGAATAAACATTTAATTGTGGCCATACTTATAGGTATGGTATTTCATGGGACTTCTATCTTTTTTACATTAGAAGCCACCTATGATGCATTGATACATTTATTTTTCGCAGATCATTACGCAAATAATTGGTTCGAACCTTGGAACTACAAATGGTATACTGGTTTTTCCATAATGAGCTACCCCCCCTTGGTTCATCAAGCAATTGCACTTTTTTCCATAATAGGGGGATTGAAATTTGGTTTGTTTACCGTTGCATTGATTAGTGTCCTCTTGTTTATTACTGGAGTCTATAGGTTTTCTTTATTGATTACAGCAAACAGAACAGTTGCAGGTTATGCTTCCATCCTTGCAGTATTGTCGTCTTCCTTCGTTGAGACCCTTCATTTGTTTGGGCAACTTCCAAGCGTCATGGGCATCTCAATACTTATGCATGCTTTGCCAGAAATATATTTATGGTTGAAAACTGGTAAATATCGTTACCTTTTAACATCCCTATCTCTTATTGCAGTTACCGTTTGTTCACATCATGTCACTCCAATTTTTGGAATGGTCTTTTTCATATTTCCTTTAATTGGAATGGTTATCATGGATGCTTCAAAAGCAAAGGTTGGTTCTATGAAAGCAGTAACATTCAAAATATTCTTCAATACCTTTTTAAGTCTTTTTAAACGCATTGTTGGTTTTGGGTTGCTTTCCTTGACCATCATCATAGGCTGCATTCTTCCATATTGGATAAACTCCAAAAACAACCCAATAACACAAGTACCCATACCACACGGTTCTCGTGATAGTTTTTTGGAAATAACATCTTCGGGATTGGTATTCTTTTTAATCCCTTGGGGCATCTTATTGGTATTGCTACCTTATCTGTTTTACAGGTACTACAGTAAACGCTATCTGTTTTTTGGACTCTCCTTCACGCTACTGACCGTTTTAGGTACGGGAGGCACGACTTCAATACCAAAACTCCTTTTAGGAGAAACGGCTTTTAACATTCTAACATTGGACAGGTTTACACTTTGGGCTTCCATTATGGCTTTACCTCTATTCGGTGAATTTGCCTACCGATTTGTTGAAGGTGATTTAAAAACATTAATTCAGGGCACATTTGGAGCCATCTATCATAGAATAATAGGAGGGATTTTGGCTGGGCTATTCTTATTCATGGCTATTTTCACTATGAGTCTTGGCTATTTTAGGCCTTCGCAGCCTCAAAAAATCAAGATGTTACCCATCGTTAATTTCTTAAATCAAGATCAGCATGACCAATGGAGGTACTTGACTTTGGGATTTGGAGATCAAATGGCTTGGCTTTCTGCTCAAACGAATGCACTAACGGTTGATGGGAATTACCATTCGGCAAGACGCTTGCCAGAGTTGACCACAAGAGCCATTGAACGTTTGGAAAACTCCAAATTCAAAGGAGTGGAAGGCATTGGTTCCTTACAACAGTTTTTGACAGTTCCCGAAAAGTACAATTTAAAATACATCTTTTCCAATGATAAGTTTTACGACCCCATCCTATATTTCTGTGGTTGGCAACGCCTTCGACAACTCGAAAACGGCATACAAGTATGGGAAAGACTAAACATACCTCCTATTTCTTCCATCTTGCCAAAAGAGGATGTTTCAAAATGGCAAAAGATCCTTTGGGGTATTGTTCCTTTTTTAACGATTATCATTGCATTTGTTTTAAACATTCAGTTGTTATGGCTTAGAGCTTTAAAAAACAAAGTGAAAGCCGTTCCTGAATATTTGAATTTCAAAGTCAATCATACCACATTTCCAAAAGGCATTTTAAGGCTCATTCATACTTGGTCTGCCATTTTAGCTTTCATTGTCTTATATGCCATTTATGATTTCTATTTGAAAAATGATTCGCAACGCACTCCTGAAAATGTTGTTCTAGCCTATTATGATGCCTTGGATTTCAAGGCCTTTGAAAAAGCATATCTTTTGATTAATCCAAATAGTGGATTGTCTATTGCCCAATATATGCTCGAAATATCCGTGACAGATGGGCTTTTAAGTTCATATGCCAAATTAGAAGACATCAAAACCAGCATTACAAGAAAGAATGACAGCGTAGCTACCGCCAAGGTAACCACCCAATGGATCACTCCTCTTGAAAAAATCAAAAAAACAGATTATCGGTCGTTGCTAAAACACAAAGGAAAATGGTACTTGCATCCTGAAGCTTTAGATTCGGATTTACCTCCGGATCAATTATACAGCGATAATTCCACAACATACCACAATCAAGGACGTAGGCGCATTACCAGTGAACAAACCCACCATGAAGATGTATTGAAACAACCTGTCTTGGAAATACTGTCCTCGAAATTAATGAAGTTCGACAACCATTACGCCATTATTGGAGAAGTTCAGAATATTGACAACTCCCCTGCAGATATTGTCTTAAAAGGCACACTATACAACGACAACAATGCTGTACTTGCCAGTTACAATGCAAAATACCACGTAAAACATAAGCTAATGCCAAAAGAAGTAAGTAGTTTTCGAATTGACTTTGAAGGCATTGCTTGGTCCAAAACCAAGGATTCCATACCCAAGACCTTCAACCCAGATGAATTCACACCAGTTTCCTTTAATGAACAACCTACAAAATTCAACCTACAAGCTGCTGGTAACGTATCCACATCCGATTTGTATAAAAAAGTAGCTTTAAGTTCTCTTGTCATCAATGAAACCACTGTTAAAGGGACTTTGTACAACAGCGGAATAGAAGAGGTAACCGTACCTCAACTTCTAATAACATATTACGATGAAAACAAGACAATGATTTGGGTAGACCACTTATTTTTAAAGGGAGGCATTAGACAGCAGCGTAAACAGTATTTTGAATATGACCTTTTAAAAAACAATAAAACGCGAATTGTAAGTAGTGATATGAGCAATTGTTTTGTAAACGGGTTGCCCAATGAAGGCATTTCAAACAAAATAGTTCGAAATAGGATTGAAAATCACACGAATTCCCAATTGCAAAAAATTGAGCATCCAAATTATAGTTTTATTAAAGTTGAAATTAACAATTACATCGGAAACCGCAATTGATGACTATTAGACACACATATACGTTACTCCTTGGGTTGTTGTTTTTATCATTCACAACCATCGTGGATACTACTTATGCATACAGTGACATAAAATATATTACAACTCAAAACACATTTGAAGCCGGCAGCCCCATAGTACTTCTGTTTTCAACAACAGAACAAGCCACTCCAACATTATACTGCTCGTATGGTTATGGCTCTTCTTTAATTGCACCAACGTTAAAAAACAACGTACTTCAGTATAAAATCCCTTCAAACATTGGCAATAAATCCGGGATTGTCCTTTGGAAACTACTTGAAAGTGGTCTTTCCGGTCAGTTTACCATTACTCCAAAAACAAATGCAACCTCCCTGGAAACCTATATTGGACCACCGAGCATCGTTGCTGGAGAAACAGATTTTTCAATGATGGTCGTCATTCCTACAGATGAATTGGACAACCCCTTAAAAGATGATACCCAAGTGAACATTAAACATCAGTTTTTAGAGACCGAGGAAAGCAATCAAATTACAACACAACATTTAATCTCTTACAAAAACATACATTCGAAAAGAAAGACTGGGCGCTTTTTAATCAGTTCAGAGTGTTTGGGGTTGAATTCAAAAGAATACGATCTCAATGTATTGGCCGCCATTCCAACGAATTTTACAATGTCTGCATCACGGCACCATAACTATGCAGACGGCAACCAAATCACAAGGTTTTCAACATCAATCTTAAAAGACGAATTCAACAATGTCGTAAATGATGGTACCTATGTAGACTTCTTCATAACGAATGAGATCGGCAACATTCTAAAAACAAGCGGTTCCACCATAAAAGGAATAGCTACGGCAACAATGGTACATCCTGACCATAAAACGCAATGGACCATAAAAGCCTTTGTAAATGGCATAGCAGAAAGCAATGCCATCGTACTGGATTACAAACAAGTCATCACTGATTTCAACATTGTCTTTTCTAAAAATGACAACACCGTAACCATTGGTCCCTTGCAAAGTTTCATGGAACAAATGATTCCTGATGGATTACAAGTAACGCTTTCCATTTATAAAGGAAACGCCCGTATTTATACATTGACAAAAGGCTCAAGGGAAGGGTTTGCCAACTTTTACTTGAAAGACCTTGGTTTGGAAAAAGGCGATTATACGATTAATGTAAAAACGGCTGGACTGGAAAAAACATTTCAAACCGGAAAACCATGAATGGAATCAACAAGAACATATTAAGAGGCATTTTAATAAGCTCCTACATTGTAGTTATCTCCTTGTGTGTGTATGGGATTAGCGCTTTATACAGTTATTTGAATACAGGTGCAGACCGAAGTGGCATATTGCATACCGAACTTAAAAAAACAGCTCAATATCTCCCTAAATTAATCTGGGCTCCTTTAAACAACGAAGGCAGGCTTATGGATGACCAAACCTTGAAAGCGATTGAAAATGATTATTTAGACGCTTGGTACGTAAGACATATAGCATATAAAAACAATGAAAAACTGGGGATTGAAGATTACTACACGGACAAAGCCCGTCAAAACATAATCAATGCAATCGATTTAAATGTTTCAGAAAATATAAACATCGAATCTACAACTTTAGAGCACCATCCTACCTTGGAGTTCTTTAGCGAAGATGGGCAATTAGCCGTTATTACAGATCACGATGTCATTGAATACAAACGTATTTATAAAGGAGAAGCGCTCCTTTTGGAAACTTC
>JAHDHI010000037.1 GCA_020631395.1 Bizionia sp. | reverse complement strand
GTAAGTTATGAAAATTCACTTAATAATTCCTACCAACAAAACTAGACATTCCAAACCAAGCAGTCATATCAAATGTATAACCACTATTCAATCCCAAACAAAGAGCAACTTCCTCCCAAGGTTGTGGTATGGTAACTACAGTGGAACCGCTTCCTGTTCCTCCAGCTTCAACGTGACCAGTAGAGGTGTCTGTATCGGTGTCCGAAGGATCTCCTCCATCGGAATCACCGACTCCACCACCACCTCCGCTTTCACACATCGAGGTATCCAGATACAAGTCTCCTCGATCTGCATCTATACAATCTTGACCTGCTGGGTGATCGTTCCCTTCATAGGGACACATCAATATACCTACGCAATCCCCAGAAGCCAACACCTTGCTGAATACGTCATCGACGAACGAGTCGTCCTCCAAACTGTATATGGTTATCTTGTCTGTCAAGTCCACATTCAATTCATTTTGCAAATCCAATTGCTCTTGGTCATTTAAGTCGTAAACGATCAGGGACGCCTTGTAACTCCCACCTTCTTGCAAGGACAACAACACGTTTTCAATACCATCAGTTTGCTCCGTTCTAAACACAGGAAAGGTATAGGAATGATAACCAGTTTGGGTATTTTCCATATAGGTTGCAAAGTCGGTATTTATGTAAAAGTTATCTTCAGAGGAGTAGATGTTTTTATTGGCATTTGCCAATCTTGATTGTTCAACCTTTTCGGACAAGTTGGACAATCTACCAAGTAAGTCACTATTCTCATCAATTGTGGATTTTCCAACTTTGGAAACCTTAAAAACATTTTGAGTTGTTAACGATTCTTGTTGGGACGTATTTACATCATCGTCTTTCTGACAACCGATAATGAAAAAGGATATTCCAAAAATGAATATCATTGTTTTTAGGTGTTGCTTGAGTTTTTGATTCATTTATATATAAAGGTTTATTTATATATAAAGGTTTATTGATTAATTATTTCAAAGTTATAAAACACATCGTTATGAAAAAACCATAATGAGTGAACATCTTTTTTCAATGAGTAAGCAGAAGTTTTCAACTACTTCAGTTTAAAGAACAAAAATATCAGCTTTTTATTACATATGAAATACGTAGGTCTACGTATTTTATTTTTAGATAATTGAATTCTTATATCTTAGAGACAATCATCTTTAAAAGTTAAAGAGCAACTTTTATCTACTTATGTGGAAGAAGATGAAGATAAAAACAATTATGGTTAAGGTGAAGAATCAGAAATCAATCTTCTTTTTACGAAGTTCGAAATTTTGACCCAAATATACTTTACGAACCATCTCGTCATTGGCCAATTCTTCAGGTTCACCAGCTTTCAAGATACTACCTTCGAACATAAGATACGTTCTGTCGGTAATGGCCAAGGTCTCTTGTACATTATGGTCTGTAATGAGAATCCCTATGTTCTTTTTGGACAATCGAGCAATAATGCGCTGGATGTCTTCAACCGCTACGGGATCTACACCGGCAAAAGGTTCGTCCAATAAAATGAAATTTGGATCTGTTGCCAAGGCACGAGCAATTTCTGTACGGCGACGCTCTCCACCAGAGAGCAAATCTCCTCTGTTCTTACGAATGTGGCCCAAGCTAAATTCATCAATCAGCGATTCCATCTTGTGCAATTGCTCTTTCTTGCTTAATTTGGTCAATTGCAAGACACTGAGAATATTGTCTTCAATGCTTAACTTTCTAAAAACGGAAGCCTCTTGTGCCAAGTAGCCAATACCATTTTGAGCACGCTTGTACATAGGATATTTGGTGATGTTCGTACCTTCTAGATGAATGCTTCCTCCATTGGGTTTGATCAATCCGACAATCATATAGAAAGAAGTCGTCTTTCCTGCTCCGTTAGGACCTAAAAGACCAACTATTTCACCTGTATTTACCTCAAGAGAAACACTTTTTACAACTTTACGTCCATTGTAGGACTTCATTAAATTCTCGGCTTTTAGCTTCATAAGTTTTTAAATATCGCTGCTAAAAATAGTAAAATGAATTTATACTAAAGACAACGTGTTAGTTAATTTATGCAAAGTTTAACGCTGTGCTTCCTCCAGGAGATCCCAATATTCATAGGCTTTTCTTAGATGGGGAATTACAATGGTTCCGCCAACTAATGTAGCAATGCCAAGAGTTTCCACAACTTGCTCTCTGGTAAGCCCTTCTTTGTAACAAGTCTCCAAATGATATTTGATGCAATCATCACAACGCAAAACGGTAGAAGCAACCAAACCTAGTAGCTCCTTCGTCTTTACATCCAATGCGCCAGCAGCAAAAGCATTGGTGTCCAAATTGAAAATACGCTTTATGATCTTATTGTTGTCGGAAAGAATCTTATCGTTCATTTTTGTACGGTAAGCGTTGAATTCATTAACTAACTCTGACATTTTTTTTCGTTTTACGCTCTTGAGCTTTTATTACAAATTTTGATATATAGATACTTACTTCATATAAGATAAGTATTGGTATTGCTACTATGACTTGGCTGGCTACATCCGGTGGTGTTATGATTGCTGCAAAGATCAATACGATGACCAAGGCAAATTTTCTATACTTTCTCAAGAATTCTGGTGTTACCAAACCTACTTTGGTTAAAAAGTAAATAACGATTGGCAATTCGAAGATAAAACCAGAAGCTATGACAGAAGCTCTCAATAGACCGATGTAACTACTTAGGTCAAAATTGTTTTCAACTTGTTCACTTACCATATAACTGCCCAAGAAGTTAATGGACAAAGGTGTTATGATGTAGTAGCCAAATAGTACTCCTATGAAAAACAATAGGGAAGAAACAATGATGAATCCTCTGGAGTTTTTTCGTTCATTGGATTTCATTCCTGGACTTATGAATTTCCATAGTTGATACATTACATAAGGAAAAGCTATGATGAAACCAGCATAGATGGAAGTCCATATGTGTGCCGAAAATTGACCAGCCATCGTTCTACTTTGTATGTCGAAGGGAAATTCCTCTCCACAAAAGGTCGTGTCTTCCACACCAACAAGCTGAGCCATGCTGCAAAGCGATTTGTAGGTAGGAAACGTCATTCGGCTGGGGCCGAAGAGAATGACATCGAAAATGAACGACTTAAAGAGGAAAGCAACGGTACCACATAATACGATTGCTATGCATATGCGAATGAGGTGCCATCTTAAATCTTCGAGATGATCCAAGAAAGACATCTCATTAACATTGGGTTTAGCCATTATATAATACCTTCTTTTATTAGATCATGCAAGTGGACGACACCAGCATAATTGCCATCTTTTTCAACCAACAATTGAGAAATGCCATTGGTTTCCATAACTTCCATGGCATCGACAGCCATAGCATCTTCTTCAATGTGCTTTGGGTTCTTGCTCATGATGTCTTTGGCTGTCAAATTCGAAAAGTTGTCGACTTTGGTCAGCATTCTACGTAAATCTCCATCAGTTATGATACCTATGATCTTGTTGTTGTCCACAACTGCGGTAACACCCAACATTTTTTCTGAAATCTCTATGATGACCTGCTTTACATTCGTCTCTGGAGATACTTGCGGCTTTTGGTTGGCAGAAGACAAATCATAAACCCTCAAGTATAACTTTTTGCCTAAAGCTCCTCCGGGATGATACTTGGCAAAATCTCTACTTGAGAATCCCCTTATCTCCAACAAACAAACAGCCAAGGCATCCCCAATGACCAGTTGTGCAGTGGTGCTTGTAGTTGGTGCCAAATTATTCGGACAAGCTTCTTTTGCAACATATGCATTCAAGATATGGTCGGCTTGCTTGCCTAAAAAAGAATCCTTGTTGCCCGTAATGGCTATCAATGTGTTCTTTGCATTTTTGATCAAAGGAACCAGTACTTTTATTTCTGGGGTGTTTCCACTTTTGGAAATGCAAATAACGACATCATCTTCCAAAATCAACCCCAAGTCACCATGTATTGCGTCTGCTGCATGCATAAAGACTGCTGGTGTACCGGTAGAATTCAATGTAGCAACTATTTTTGTGGCAATGATGGCACTTTTGCCAATTCCGGTTATGATGACTCTACCTTTGGATTTGTATATGAGCTCTACCGTTTCGGCAAAGTCATCGTCCAATAAGTTTGCGAGATTGCTAATAGACTGACTTTCTAGTGCAATAGTTTCTTTTGCAATCTTTATAATAGAGTCTTTTGTAGTCAAAATGTATCTGTTTTTAGTGTTGATGTTTTAAAAGATTTTTACTATCTTTAAGTAGCTCGTAATCAATTACGATTTTTTTTAGGCACAAATTTAGCGAAAATTTAAGAGGGAATTTTAAATAGCATATTAAATATAGCTGTATAAATATATTTTTTATGTATTTTTATATATGTAAATGATTTATAATACCAAACATAACCTGAACAGTAAAAGTGAATAGTGAAATACATTTAGCCCTAAAAAAGTATTTTGGGTTTGGTGAATTCAAGGGTTTACAGGAAGCCGTAGTAGAAAGCATTTTAGCAAATCAAAACACATTTGTCATAATGCCTACAGGTGGAGGTAAGTCTTTATGTTACCAATTACCAGCTTTAATGAAGGAAGGAACAGCGATTGTTGTCTCTCCTCTAATTGCGTTGATGAAGAATCAAGTAGATGCCATAAGAGGAATTTCCGATGAAAATGGAGTAGCACACGTACTCAATTCATCCCTGAACAAGACAGAAATAAAACAAGTAAAGGAAGACATAACCAATGGCATAACAAAACTGTTGTACGTAGCTCCCGAATCTTTGACAAAAGAGGAGAATGTGGAGTTTTTGCGCTCTGTAAAGATATCTTTCATGGCTGTGGACGAGGCTCACTGCATTAGCGAGTGGGGACATGACTTCAGGCCAGAATATAGAAATCTGAAAACCATCATAGGACGCATAGGGGACAACATACCTATAATAGGACTAACGGCAACCGCAACTCCAAAAGTACAAGAGGACATTCTCAAGAATTTGGGAATGACTGGGGCTAAGACCTTCAAAGCCTCATTCAATAGACCCAACCTATATTACGAAATACGACCAAAGACCAAAAATGTTGATTCGGACATCATTCGTTTTGTCAAGCAAAACGAAGGAAAGACAGGCATCATATATTGTTTGAGCAGAAAACGAGTTGAAGAACTGTCGCAAGTTTTACAGGTAAATGGAATAAAAGCCGTGCCTTATCACGCAGGACTGGATGCAAAGACAAGAGCTAAACATCAGGATATGTTTTTGATGGAAGACATAGATGTCGTCGTTGCCACCATTGCATTTGGAATGGGAATAGATAAACCAGATGTGCGTTTTGTAATTCATCATGACATTCCAAAAAGCATAGAAAGCTATTATCAAGAAACTGGACGAGCAGGAAGAGATGGGGGAGAAGGACATTGTTTGGCGTATTATGCTTACAAAGACATAGAAAAACTGGAGAAGTTCATGTCCGGTAAACCTGTTGCCGAACAAGAAATCGGTCAGGCGTTACTACAAGAAGTCGTTGCCTTTGCTGAAACCTCCATTTCCAGGAGAAAATTCATACTTCATTACTTTGGGGAGGAATTTGACAATGAAACAGGAGAAGGAGGAGATTTGGATGACAATATGCGTCACCCTAAAAAACAGAAAGAAGCGAAAGACGATGTTAAATTGTTGATAGGGATCGTGCAGTCTACCAATGAGAAATATAAATCCAAAGATTTGGTAAACGTCATCATAGGGAAGGAAAATGCCTTGATAAAATCACATAAGACGGAAACAAAGCCTTTTTTTGGAAAAGGAAATTACAAAGAAGATAAATATTGGATGGCCTTGATACGTCAAGTATTGGTGGCTGGCTATCTTAAAAAGGACATTGAGACTTACGGAGTCATAAAGGTAAAGCCAGAAGGAGAAACCTTTGAGAAAGCTCCAAAGTCGTTTATGATGACCGAAGACCATAAGTTTGACGAGAAGCATGACGATAGCATCATCACAGCGTCCAATGGAGCAGGAACTGTAGTGGACAAAGCCTTGATGACAATGCTTAAAAACCTACGTAAAGGCAATGCTAAAAAATTGGGAGTGCCTCCATTCGTCATTTTTCAGGATCCTTCCTTGGAGGATATGGCATTGAAGTATCCTATTTCCATAGCGGAATTGGGGAGTGTGCACGGTGTTGGAGAAGGTAAAGCCAAAAAATATGGAAAGGACTTTGTGAAAATGATCGCAAAGTATGTAGAGGACAATGACATTACCCGCCCTGACGATTTGGTAGTGAAATCCACAGGGAGCAATTCCGCGTTGAAATTGTATATCATTCAAAGTGTGGATAGAAAGCTGTCTTTGACGGACATATCTTCGGCAAAGGGAATGGAAATGACTTCGTTTATAAAAGAAATGGAAGCCATAGTCTTTTCTGGTACGAAACTGAACATAAATTATTGGATTGATGACATTCTTGATGAAGATCAACAAGAGGAATTGCATGACTATTTCATGGAATCCGAAACCGACAAGATTGATGTGGCAATGGATGAATTCGATGGGGACTATGAAGATGATGAATTACGTTTGTATCGTATCAAATTCATCAGTGAAGTAGCTAATTAAACTAACTGTCAACATAGTTTATTGGGTTGGGTTTTTATCTTTATAAGGTGTAAATTCAACCTTTCTTTTTTTTGAAGACAATGCATAGCATTTGATGCTTCCCTTCTTCAATAATTGTACTTGTTCCTTTTCTATTTCAAAGTCAATGTTTGTAATGCTTCTTCTCGATACATTGGAGTACTCGGACTCTAATTCATCCATGTCGGATTTCAAGTTCAATGAGAAGGTCTCAGCCTCAATGGCAAGTGTGGCTCCTTTCGTTGTTTTTACATTGAAGTCTCCGACGATTATGGTCTTGAAAAAATAATAACCGCCCAATTCATCTAATCCTGCATAAATGACATTTTTATTGGAAACCCCGATGGGGGTACCATCTATGCTTTTAATAATGTCTTCCGTATGGTCGTCTACATGCAAGCGTTCCATTGCCCTTATATTTCCGAAGGCAGCAAGAATCTTATCTATTTTTTCTTTCATCTGTTTATATTTATTGTTTTTCATCGGTCATCCGTAACAGTCATATAATCATTCCGCTGTGTATCTACCTTTTTAGTCATGAATGTTTCATCAATGCGATTTTATAACAAATCTAATGAAAATTACAGTGATTTTTTTCAGTCTATCTCCGGAGTTAAAAAAATAGGAATCATAAATTGTAATTCGCAAATCCTTGTTATCTTTGCACCTCATTAAAAAACAATGTGATGCAAGACGGTTTATACGCAAAATTTAATACAACTAAAGGCGAAATATTAGTCGCTTTAGAATTTCAAAAAACACCAGGGACAGTAGGTAATTTCGTCGCTTTGGCAGAAGGAAACATGGAGAATGACGTAAAGCCACAAGGAACACCTTACTACGATGGCTTAAAGTTTCATAGAGTTATTGCAGATTTCATGATTCAAGGAGGCTGTCCTCAAGGAACAGGTACAGGAAATCCAGGTTATAAATTCGATGATGAGTTTCATCCGGAATTGAAACATAGTGGACCAGGAGTCTTGTCTATGGCAAATTCAGGGCCTGGAACAAATGGAAGTCAATTTTTCATAACACACGTTGCTACGGATTGGTTGGATGGAAATCATACAGTTTTCGGGAATGTCGTTGAAGGGCAGTATGTTGTGGATGCAATTGCTCAAGGTGATGAAATAAAAACGCTGGAAATCGTTAAAGTTGGAGCAGAAGCTGAAGCCTTCAATGCCATTGAAGCTTTTAGAACATTCGAAGGAGCTCGTGAAGCACGCATAGTAGAGGAAAGAGCTGCAAAAGCAGCAGAATTGGATAAGTATGCTGAAGGATTTGAAGCTACCGAAAGTGGATTACGTTATCAAATCATTCAAAAAGGATCAGGAGTGAAATCTGAAAAGGGCAAAACGGTTTCCGTACATTACAAAGGATCTTTAACAGATGGAACCGTATTCGATTCATCATACAAACGCAATGCTCCAATAGATTTTCCTTTGGGAGTAGGACAAGTAATTCCAGGATGGGACGAAGGTATCGGTCTTTTGAATGTTGGAGACAAGGCACGTTTCGTGATACCAAGTGATTTGGGGTATGGTGCCAGAGGTGCTGGAGGAGTAATTCCACCAAATGCCATTTTGATTTTCGATGTGGAATTGATGGATGTGAAATAGTTGCAACTATTTTAAATAGAAAAGAAGTAACTAAAATATATTTTAGGCGTCTCATTGTTATGAGACGTCTTTTTTTATGTCTTAATAATGTATTATTTTCAATCAATCAAAAATCGAATTCAAAATGAAAACCAAATTATTAGTATTGCTAAGTTTAATTCTCATTGTTTCAAGTTGTTCTAAAAACATAACGTACACTCCAGAGTTCATGGAGCAAACATCTGGTCGCTATCTATATAGCCAAGATGAGATTATAGATGTATATTATGATGATGGTGAATTGTTCTTAAAGTGGAGAGGCTCTGAAAAGATCAAACCAATTGCTTTGGGAGAAAATAGGTTTTCCGTTATAGAAATGAATAGAATATTGCATTTTGTGGAAAACCCAGAAACAAAACAACGCTATCTATCCAAAGTATCCGAAACAGATGAGTCCGATATTTCCTATGATTACAAGAAGGTAGCAGACACTTATAAGGTTCCAAGCATACATTTGAAGGAAAAAGCGTATGAAGAGGCACTTGCTGGCTATCTGAAAATTCAGAAACAAGATTCAACGAGCATATTCATAAACGAGCACGCTTTCAACAAGTATGGCTATAAATTGTTGAGAGAGAAAAAAAACAAGGAAGCCATCGAGATATTTAAAATCAATGTAGCTTTGTATCCTGAAAGCGACAACGTTTATGATAGTTTGGGAGAAGCCTATTTAACGAATGGAGATAGTTTGCAAGCTTTCGACAACTATAAAAAGGCATTGCAATACAATACAGGCAATAGAAGAGCCAAACGATATATAGAAGCATACAATAAAAAACAATAATACATTTTGGAAAAGTTAAAATATCCCATTGGTCATTTCGAATGTCCAAATCAAATTACGGAAACACACATCAATGAATGGATTGTGACCTTGGAAGAACTACCTAGTCGATTGGAACAATTGGTAAAAGGATTAAACGATGAGCAATTGAATACACCTTATAGATCAGGAGGATGGACGATAAGACAAGTGGTACATCACATTTCCGATAGTCATCATCATAGCTATATTCGTTTTAAATGGGCAATGACAGAAGATAGTCCTGTTATCAAAGCCTATAACGAGCAAGCTTGGGCCAATCAATTCGATTATGATGCACCAATAGCACATTCTTTGTTGCATATAAAGGCTGTGCATGCCAAATTGGTATACTTTTTAAAAGGTTTGAAAGGAAAAGACTTTGAACGTACATTCATTCATCCGGAAACAAATGATACGGTTGTGTTAAATTGGAATATTGGAAACTATGCTTGGCATGGCAACCACCATTATGCTCATATAAGAAATGCAATGGAACAAAACGGTTGGTTGTAACAAATGGATGGCAACCAAATGGAAAAGACCTAAAATATATTATTCAGGTCTTTTTTTTATCGATGTTCTTGAAATATTACATTTTAAAAGTCAATATCGGTAATGCAGAGTGATTAACCACATCTTCAGCAATGCTTCCTCCGAAGAAATGACTTAATCCTTTTCTACCGTGAGTTGTCATTGCAATAGCTTTGGCCTTTGTTTTTTTGGAATGATTCAAGATGCCATCTTCGACAGAATAATCAGAGACGTAATTGATTTTTTCCGTCCATCCCTTTGCATTTGCCTTCTCTAGGAAATTGGTAACCCTTTCTTCTATTTCCTGAGAACTTCTGAACTTTACGCTTGGTAAATTCACATGAAGCAAAGAAACGTTGCTACCTAACTCATTTAAAAGTTTTGACGCTTTTTTGAACGCAGGAATGCTTTCTTCAGAGAAATCCGAAGCCAATACGATGTTGTCGAAATCTACATCATTCAGTTTGGATTTGACTACAAGTACGGGAGTATCGCTATAACGGACTACTTTTTCGGTATTGGAACCTGTAAAGATGCCATCGTGATTACTGTGTCCACGAGAGCCCATTACTATTAAATCTGCCCCATGTTCTTTGGCTATCACATCTACTTCTTTGAGTACCTTATGATGCTTTATCATTGGAACTACATCTACACCTTCCAAATAATCTTTATCCAAAAATGTCTCAAACTCCTTGTTTGCGGCAGCTAACATAAACAACATTTCATCTTGTCTAACCTGACCGGATTCTGAAAATACAGATTCCGACAACTCAAGCATGTTCATGACAATTAGTTGTGAATCATGTTTTTTTGCTAAGGCAGCTGCAGTTTCCAAAGCATATTCGGAATGTTTTGAGAAATCAACAGGTAGAATAATTTTTTTCATTGTAGTGATAAATTTTGATGAGATATAAAAGTACAAAAAATTAATAGTATATAATTCAAGATGAGGAGTCTAATTACAAGCTGTTTTTGTCAAGTTGGAAGTATGATTTTCTATGTGCCAACTAGTTAGGCATGCCTCGTTATTTATTTGTGTTTTCTGACTCGGTGTCATAGAATGGTAATTAAAAAGAAATGTAAGCGTAGTTACAATTGATCGTATGAAAAAAGATGGTCAAATTGATTTATGACCACCTTTTTTATGTACGCTTATTTTACTTTAGTCTTATTTTAGCACCACTTTTTTCGAGAGTTGTTTTTTGTTTTCCAAAACAATGCTTACTACGTATACTCCTTTGGAAAACCTGCTTAAAGAAATACGTCCTGCATTCCCTAGTTCTTTTTCTTTATAGATCCTTTTTCCTGTAATGTCAAATATCTTAAGAGATTTAATTGGGGAACTGAAAGATTGAGACTCGTATTTTAAACTATTGTCAATAACATATAGTTCATATCCTTCTTTGGAAAAGTCTGGTGTGGATAAAGATGATGATTTTTTAGAAACCTCAATTAAATATTCCACAGCAAGTTTTGCAAATTTAAAAGAATGGCTAGCATCTGCACCAGGAACATTTTCCATACGATCACTGGTACTATGATATATCCAATTGTTGTTTTGGAAATCTTGAAAACTAGATTCAAAGGGGAAAGCTGTCTTGTAACCATTTTCAAACCAAAACCTATGATCGGAGCACCCATAACCACATGCTGTAGTGCCGTATGTTATTGCATCATTGCTACTAGGTCCATGATAAGTATCCAATAAACTCTTGAAAAAATCGGTTAATGTAGGATCTATGGCGTTGGAATCGTTAATGAAATAGACGTCTTTTGGAGAGCTTTTAAAGTTGGACATGTCAAATTGTCCAACCGCTACTACATTAACGTTATTGCTTCCATATTGATTGGCGATGTCTTTAGATCCCCATAGTCCTACTTCCTCAGCCGCATAAGCCATGACTTCAATGGTTCTTTTTGGTACGAAACCAATTTCAAGAAGAGCTCTTGTTGCTTCTGTTATAACGGATATGCCTGAAGCATCGTCATCTCCTCCAGGGGCATTGCTAAGTTGACCTGAAGTAGAATCTAAATGTCCACCAATAATTACAAATTCATCCGGTAACTCTGCACCCGTAATTGTCATTATTACGGAATTCATTGGAGTACTGTCTGTTGCATTGCTATGATCTACTAATCTAACGCTAATGTCATCTCTATTGTAAGTCGTAGCCATGGCTTCCCATTTTGCTTTTAAGTCTACAGCTGCCATTTGTGCCGCTGGCATGGTATGATACCTAGTGCCGTAATTTTGTAATTCTATTATTTGATTTTCTATATTGGATTGACTCAATACTGCTAAGGCATTACTAACGGATTCCCCTTCAGTTATCGTGAAATTCATTTGTTGCTTTCTCTCTGTTCTAGTATGTCTAATCTGTTTTATTGCCTCAACAGCATTAGACGCTTTCAAGTAACCAGGGCCATGAGTGCCTCTTAATTCATGTAATATGTGGGTTGCCTCTTCACTTATATGTACGGCAGCTTCATCGTTGCTTGTTGCTAGTATTTCTATTTCATTAGGATGAGATTCTTTAATGGTCTCAGCATCTTCAAGAGACATGTTTCCGTAAATAGTTAAATTTAGTCGCTGAGATACGGTTAAATTGTCCTGTGCATTTATGTTGAATAGTGTTGCAATTAACAACATGGCAATGAGAGTATTTTTTTTCATCAGAATTATTTTTAATTAATTGAAAGTACTTATAAAGGTATCAATACTTTATGTTTAAAGGAGATTTATCGTAAAGATATAACAGTTATGTTTTGTAATACCCTAAATCTAAAAGATGAAAAAATACTAAATTCGAGTTCGCTATTGATCTTAAAACTTGAGTTCGATTAATAAAGGGGCAACTAGTTGGACTCTACCGTTTGGTGTTTTTTAGGTGAAAAACCATATTTAACATGCCCTACGGCTATCTTTGACAAGTAATGCAATTATAGAAAAGAGTGTTACGTCCTAATGGGGACACTCTGAAATCCAAAGTTCCATATTTAACGAAGGCAGTTTGCTTTTTTGCCTTTCACCTTAATTTATTAAGGGATAGATAGTTTAATGTGTTTTTATGAAAACTCTTAAATCGTTGAGATTGCCATTGAAAATGTCAAAGTCATTGGTTGTGACATCAATGGTGTAATCGTCGGATTGTTGCCAAAAATCCCACCCTTTGTCTTTCCATGCTTTTGGTAAATCTGGTTGCACTGCATCTGTGTAGTTAGCCACCCACAATGGATAGTTTGAGAACTCAGAACTATCCAAATAGGCATTGCCAGTATTTATGTCCGTATAGATCATTGGTTTTCTATTGGTTTGCTTCTCGATTATGCTAAGAAAGGTCAAGAGATTGGTTTGAATGTCTGCTGTGGACTGGGAGGCGTCAATGCTTCCTTCTTCAAAATCTACTATTGGTGGGATGTCTGTACTTTTAATGCTGGCAATGGCATTTAGAAAGTTGTCGGCTTGGGACTGTGCATCGTCATTGCATCTGTAGAAATGATAGGCGCCTTTTACATATCCATTTTCAGAGATCACCTTCCAATTGTTGTCAAAATCTGGATCTGTGTAGGTGATGCCTTCCGTGGCTTTGCATATTATAAATTTAAGGCTATCCTTGTTTTTGGACATTAAATCGACTTCATCTCCTTGATATTTGGATATGTCGATACCATAAATATATTTGACGGCATCACTTTCCTTGTTGGCGGTTGAATCGTCTTTGTCTTTTGAAACCTCGGTGTTTTTATTCTCCTCGGGAGCTTTTGTGGTTGCTTTCTTAGAAGTGTTGGATTGGCAACTGGAATTCAATAGTCCCATTAAGGCCACTATTAGATAGAATTGTTTCATTTGTTGGTTTTTTTAATAGTTGATTTGGAGCGATTATGTCATACGAAGTTACAAATAAATTCAATTGCTTTCCATCGAGATGAGAGATGTCAATCAAGTATGAGATATAGTCTGTGTTTTTTGATGAAATTGATTTTGTGGATGAGAGGAAATCTTTATTTCAACAATAGAGCTAATTTCTTTTTTTCCAGATATTCCTTTTCAAGAGCATTGGTAACGGTATTTAAAGCAAGATCTATGTTGTCTATGGCTTCATGAAAGTTCTTTGTTGCGTTATGGTAATCTGCCAATGCGCCATAATATAGATAAACACGTTGTACGAAATCCTTTGGTTCGAGTTGATCTAAATATGTCTTTGCCTTTTCATGATCTCCATTCTGCATGCAAACCACTGCCATTGTAAGCAAATGAGTTGGCATTGGCTGCAAGGCGTTGAGACATTGATACCAATATAGTATCTTGTCCCAATTTGTATGGTCAAAGTTGGAGGCTCTAAAATGTTCAGCTGCAATGGCAGCTTCGTAATGGTAACAAGAAAATACATTTGTTTCGACGGCTTTGTTCATCATCGTATTGCCCAATTCAACCAAAGGGAAATGCCATAGTTTTCTATCTTGATGTTTCAAATCCAAGATTTCGTTTTCAGTGTTTGTCTTGGAGTCCAAACGCGCAGAATGAAAGCACATCAAGGCAAATAAGGCATAGCTTTCTGGTGTACGGGTATATTCGTTTTTAAGTAGGATTTGGCATAGTCGCATGGCTTCCCCACATAATTCTTTACGTATCAGCCTTTCTTTTTTATTGGAATGAAAGCCTTCGTTGAAAATGAGATACAACACTTCCATGGCACTTTCCAATCGATGTGGAAGTGCTTTGCCAGTAGGGATGCTGAATTTTAGTTGAGATTGTTGTATGACTTTGCGTGCCCTGCTGAGTCGCTTTTTTATGGTGTCTTCTTTGGTTAACAAAGCAGAGGCTATTTCCTTGCTACTAAAACCGGATACGGTTTTCAGTGCAAATGAGATGCGATCCCTCGGATCCAATTTGGGATGACAGGCAGTAAATATCATGCGTAGTTGTGCATCTTCTATTTCAGAATCCAAAAAGAGTTCGTTGATGGCTATGGCATTTTTACCTTGGTTAAGGTTTGGAAGGTGTTTTTTTTCAGTTTTCAACTTCCTGAAAAGATCCAGTACCCTGTTTTTCGCAGCTTGGGTCAGCCAAGCTTCTGGAGTATCTGGAAGTTGCTTCCGCCATGTTATGCTCGCTTTTATGAAGGTGTCTTGTACTGCATCTTCTATGATCTCCAGATGTGCCAATCCGAAGATGCGAGTTAAAACAGAGACCATCTTTCCGCTATGATGGCGAAAGAGATGGTCTATGAGTTTGGTTTCCATTAGCGGTCAAATACCATTACTTCACGAATTTCCACTGTACCACCAAGGTCGTAATCGGGAAAATCTTGGGCTATGTCTTGTACAGCGTCAAAATCCTTGGCTTCTACCAAATAGTAGCCACCAACGATTTCCTTTACTTCTGCAGAGGTTAAATCCGTAACGGTGCGATTTTCACCAACCACTCGACGGATGTTTGGCGTTAATGCATTGCCACCACGAAGCACACCTGCTTTTTCCATTTTTTCACCCCAAGCAAACCATTTGCCCATTCTGTTTTGTAGTTCTTCTGGAGAAAGCCCCAAATCTGCATAATCTGCACCGATGAAAATCATCATAAATTCTTTCATAATATTATATTTTAAGTTGTTTATACCTTTAAGACGTTTGTCGAATTGTGAAAGGGGACAAGTTCTCGTTTTTTTTTATAATTAAATTCATTTTGTGTAATTGCCAGAATTTTTTTGATTCGAAATTATTACAAGACCTGGGGAAGCTATGGAACTTATCCATTTCCTCCAAGTATTCAATTGCCTTGTTGACTGTTTTCAATCATCTTACGTACCCAGTCATTGGGAATCATGTCTATGGTTAGGTTTACTCGTTCAGTGTTACCGAGGTTGTTTACCTTGTGTGGGTCTGTTAGTCTCAAGTACCAGCATTCACCTGGGAGCATTGGAACGGGTGTACCATTTAAAAAAAACTCGATGTTCTCCTTATTTAGGATGGGAATGGTAAGTCTGATTACGGACTTTTCCACTTCAAGACCCAAAGTGGGGTCGGTGTGTTCGTCTACCACTGCATTGGGTGCCAAACGTAGCAACCTTACCAAAGTGACTTTGGTGTTTTTTTTAAAGGTGTCTATGACGCTAGCCAAATAAGGTGATTTTGATAGTTCTGGCGTATCCATCCAATTTGTCCAAGAACCGTCTGCATAATCTTCTGCTGGAGGAGGGAATGGTAACGAAGTATCCACCAAATGGGCAGGAGCTCTTAGTTGTAGTACGTTGTAGTATACGAAATGACCTAGTTTCAAGGTTTCGTATTCCTCTACCATCTTGGCTGCATCAAATGAAAAAGGTAGTTTGACGCGATCTTGATACTGGATGTTGGATTCAGTGGTTTGTGTCATAATGGCGATGTCGTTTAAGTATTGTTCCTTGTGGGGTGATTAATGACACTAAGATAATAAAAGCGTTAGTTTTTTGCATAAAAAAAGGAATAGGCAATTCCATACACCCTGAAATGTATTGATCATAAAACTCTTACATCAATCTTTGTTCCTTTTAAAGGGAAGGTTTGCTTATGAGATAGGATTCAACTTTATCCAAAAAAACATTCAAGGGTAAAAAGAAGTTTTGTACATTTAAATTATGAGCAACATTATACAATTCGATGACTTTGCAAAAGTAGATTTGCGTGTCGGTACAATATTGGAAGTCAATGATTTCCCCGAAGCACGAAACCCAGCGTATCAATTAAGCATAGATTTTGGTCGTTTGGGAATTAAGAAAACGTCTGCACAAATTACCACATTGTATACAAAGGACGAACTGTTGAACAGACAGGTTGTAGCTGTGGTGAACTTTCCCAAAAAGCAAATAGCCAAATTCATGAGCGAATGTTTGGTACTTGGAGCTGTAAGTGGAAAGGACGTTATTTTGTTGAACCCCGAGACTCCCATTGAAAATGGTACTGCTGTTAATTAAATAATTGGTAAAACATGTCAATAGTTGTTGTTTAGATTTTTTAAGATGGTCGTAAAGAACAAGGAATTGTCGTAAGGCTTTAAGATGAGGTCGTTCATTCCAACTGTAATTATTTTTTCTCTCACCTCGCTTGCCTCAATTGCAGTCAAAGCTATTATAGGGGTTTTTTTGTCGAATAGGCGAATTGCTTTCGTAGCTTCATAACCATCCAATTTAGGCATGTTGATGTCCATTAATATGAGTTGGTACTTGTTTTCTTTTGCCAAGGCAATGGCTTCTTCTCCATTGCTTGCAATAGAACATTTGAAGTGTTTTCCCTCTAGTATTTTTTTCGTTATTTTCTGATTGATCTTGTTGTCATCAATGATGAGGATGTGGCAATTTTCAAAAAGAATCTCTTTGCTCTCCGTCGAAACGCTTTCAATATTTTCCTTTGTATTGTTTTTAATCGCTGAGTTTGCTTCCAATTCCAATGTAAAACTAAAGGTAGCTCCTTCATTTGGAGTGCTTTTCAAATTGATCTTGCTGTTATGCAATGCCAAAAGTTTTACGACTATGGGAAGCCCCAAGCCTGTTCCTTGGTAGTTGTAATGACGATTTTGAAGTTGTGAAAATTCATCAAATATGGACTGTTGCTTTTCTAGTGGAATACCTATGCCATCATCTTTTATGGTAAACTGGGATAGATATTTACCTTGTTCGGTAATCTTGATTAATTCCACCGTTACCCAAATGCTTCCATTTTCATTGAATTTTACGGCGTTGCCTATGAGATTCATTAGAATTTGGGATAAGCGAATGGAATCTCCAATTAATAGGTTTGGTATTTTGGAATCTATGTTTGTTATGATCTTGTTGTTGTTTTGTTCCAAGGAGAAACAAAAGGATTGTATGATGTTGTTTATCAGTATTTTGAAATTGTAAGTGGTCTTTTCGAGCTTTATCCCGTTGTTTTCCATTTTGCTTAGCATCAAGACATCATTTATCAAAGCCAATAGATAATCTGCCGAAAATTTCAAAGAAGTCAAATCCGTCTTATGGGAATCGCTAAGCTCCTTGTCATCCAAAAGGATGGAAGAGAGGCCGATAACACCATACAGAGGCGTTCTTATTTCGTGGCTGATGGTGGAAAAAAACTGTGTTTTTAGCTTGGAGAGATGTTCTGCCTTGTTTTTTGCTTCTATGAGCTCTGAATTTTTTATGGATAATTGCTTAATGTATTTTTTGCGATTCTTAGCCAATACGAATATGGCAATTAGACCTATCAAGAGAATTACAGATAAAATTGCCGAAATTATATTGAGATATTTTGATTTCTTGGCAAATTTTTCAGAATCGTCTCGTTGGTTCTTGGTTGTTTTTAGCTCATTTTGATACATTTCCAGTTCAAATTTTGCATTGGTTCCTGCCAGTATAGCCATCTGTTTTATGTCATGTAGCTTGCTGTCGATCTCATTTTTCTTCTTTAAGAAATAGTTGGCTTTGGCCCAGTCCTGTTTTTTTTCATAGGCTATAGATAGGCAAAGGTATGATTTCGATGCTTGTATGAAATATTTGTCTTCTGCCAAGGAAATGTACTCTTCCAATACCTTTAAGGCATTGTCATAATCTCCAGTGTCACAATAATAGCGCCCCAAAAGAATATTCAGATTCAAAAGCAACAATTCATGCTGTCGTTTTGTTTTGGCAAGTTTTTGAGCAGCTATCAAATGTGGGTGAGCTTTTTCTGGCTGCTCAACAGTTAAATAGGCATCGGCTATGTTCATGTTCTCGGCTATGGGTAGTGAAAAGGTTGGATTCTTGTTGTAGATGTCTATGGCTTTTTTGTAATAGCCAATCATTTTTTCATAGTTGTGCTTTGTAACGACCTGTACGTTGGCCAAATCATTATAGGCCCAAGCGATCAAACTATCGGATTTGGTCTCTATGGCTTTTTCCAAGGCTTTTAAATTATATGCCCTGGCTTTGCTGGTATCCTTCATTAGATAATGAACGTGTCCCAAGCCAATCAATCCCAGAAATTCATAGTCGTCGTTATTGCTTCTTTGGGACTCTTCAATTAGTTCGAAACAGTTTCTTATGGCTTCGGGATACTTGTAGGCATAGTAGAGCTCTTTAATTTCAGTGTGTCGTTTTTTTAAACTTTCAGTGGAATTTATGTTTTGATTTTGGGAGTAAATGTTAGACCGCCCCAAACATAAAAATGTTAGTAATAGAATTGGATAATAGCGCATAATTAAGGTGGTTTAGAGTCTAATTTACTCATAACCAGCGTTAAATCAAAGTAATTTTCATTGATACTGTTGGGGACTGGACGCAAAAAAGCCGTTACTTGTTCAAGGTAACGGCTTATGTTTTTAGTTTAAATGAAAACTATATGTCGTCGAAATCTATATCTGTGAAGCGGCTTTCGGCAGCTTCAGAATCTGTTCTCTCCGTTTCTGTGTCTACAGCTGCAGGAGCTTCATATTCTTTTTTGAAATCCTTTTGATGGCGATCACTTATTACTTCGTCTCCTTTTTCTGAGATGACATAGTCCGTCATTTCTTGTAGGATGCTATTGAATTCATTGAAATCTTCCTTGTATAGGTATATTTTGTGTTTTTTATAATGAAACGATCCATCATCGTTGGTAAACTTCTTGCTTTCGGTAATCGTCAAATAATAATCTCCAGCTTTAGTGGATCTAACATCAAAGAAATACGTACGTCTTCCAGCTCTTAAAACTTTAGAATAAATCTCCTCTTTCTCCATCATCTCGTTATTGTGCATCGTTTTTTGATTTTATATGGTTAAATTATTAATAATCTCAAAAATCTAAAAAAAAATGAAACCATACAACAAATTATAGCATTTCTTTTGTGTTTAATTGTTTTAAATAAAGTTCTTTGTAGTAACCATCTAGGTTTATAAGGGTTTCATGAGAGCCATTTTGTACCACTTTACCATCATCCAAAACAATGATGTGGTCTGCATTTTTGGCAGAAGAGATTCTGTGGCTCACGATAATGGTAGTTTTTCCTATCGAAATTTTATCGAGATTGTTCAATATTTTTTCTTCGGTTTCCGTATCCACCGCCGATAGACAATCGTCAAACAACAGGATTTGTGGTTCCTTGATGATGGCTCTAGCTATGGACACACGTTGCTTTTGGCCTCCGGACAACGTAATCCCGCGTTCTCCTAAAACGGTTTCGTATTGGTTGTTGAATTTTTTGATGTTTTTATGTACTTGGGCTTTTTTCGCTGCAGCTATGACCTCTTCGTCCGTGGCATCCTCCTTGCCGAATTTTATGTTGTTGTTTATGGTGTCGCTGAAAAGGAAGGCATCCTGGGGGACATAACCAATGGCATCCCTCAAACTATTCAAGTTCAATTCGGAAATGGCCTCACCGTCTACGAGGAGCGTTCCTTTGTCTATGTCATACAAACGGCCAATTAAATCCAAGATGGTGGATTTTCCTGATCCGGTTTTTCCTATTACTGCCAATGTTTCACCAGGTCTCACCTTGAAACTTACGCCTTTCAAGGCTTCGATGTTGGTGTCGTCATAGGTGAAATGCACATTCTTGAATTCGATGTTCCCTTTTATGATGGAAGGCGTTTCAACGTTGTTCTTGATTTCTGGCTCAATTTTCAAAAACTCATTTATCCTTTTTTGTGAGGCTGCTGCCTGCTGCACTATGGAGGTAACCCAGCCTACGGTGGCTACAGGCCAAGTGAGCATGTTTACGTATATGATGAACTCTATGATTGTTCCCAGGGAAATGACTCCGTTTATGTATTGCTTCCCTCCTATGTATATGACAATGAGGTTGCTTATTCCAATTAGCAAGATCATCATCGGGAAAAAGAAAGCCTGTACGCGTACCAAACTCAATTGCTTTTCCTTGCTTGTCAAGGATAGCGTATTGAACTTGGAATAAGTTTGTGGTTCTATGCCATAGGCCTTTATCACGGAAATGCCACTAAAGGTCTCTTGGGTAAACGTGGATAGCTTGGAGAGGTATTCTTGTACTATGGTGCTACGTCTATGAATTTGCTTGCTTATCTTGTAAATCAATATGGAAAGGATGGGTAATGGTATCACGGTATACATGGTAAGCGTTGGTGCTTGTTGGTACATGAAAAACAAGGCGACCACAAACAAGGTAATCGTGTTGATGCTATACATTATAGCTGGGCCTACATACATCCGTACTTTGCCAACATCCTCACTGATGCGGTTCATCAAATCCCCAGTTCGATTCTTCTTGTAGAAATTCAAGGAGAGTTTTTGATATTGCTTGTATATTTCATTTTTGAGATCGTATTCAATGTAGCGAGATACGTTAATGATGTATTGCCTCATGAAATAGGTTAATATGCCACCAACTATGGCAGTGCCGACAATGAGAAGAATATTTTGCAAATTCTCTTTTTCAAATATGGAAATGGCTCGGTCTGGATTCTTCAATTGGTAGTTTATGACATCCACGGTAGAGCCTATGAGCTTTGGGACGAACACTATGAATAGCTTGGAAATTATAGTGATGCTGATCCCTATTGTGAGTTGGAACTTATATTTGAAAAAGTACTTGTTAAGGTGCTGTAATTCTTTCATTTACAGGTTTAATGTATTTTAATAATTAGCATTTTCGTAATTTAACACACATATTTTTGCAATAATACTAATATTAGATTATTTTTACGCGTTGTTTTTACATAATTAGTAATTGGCAGCTTAAATTAACTTAATTAAAACTTAAATGATTTCAGAAGTTATTAACACAAACGAATTACATAAATTAGATCCTGTCTTTGGACAGTTGTCATTTGACAATCATGAACAAATTGTTTTTTGCAATGACAAAGATACAGGATTAAAGGCAATAATTGGTATTCACAATACAGTATTGGGACCAGCCTTGGGAGGTACTAGAATGTGGCAATACAATAATGAATGGGAAGCATTGAACGATGTTTTGCGTCTATCTCGTGGAATGAGTTTTAAATCTGCAATCACCGGTTTGAATCTTGGAGGAGGAAAAGCTGTCATCATCGGAGATGCCAAGGCTCAAAAAACGCCTGAATTGATGAAACGCTTTGGTGAATTCGTCCATTCTTTGAGTGGGAAGTACATTACTGCCGAAGACGTGGGGATGGAAACGAGCGATATGGATTTGGTTAGGGAAGTGACACCTTATGTCACGGGTATTTCAGAATCCAAAGGAGGAGCAGGGAATCCATCACCGATTACTGCATATGGTGTTTTTATGGGAATGAAGGCAGCAGCAAAATATAAATTTGGTACGGACGTGTTGGAAGACAAGTCCGTGATAGTACAAGGTATTGGACATGTTGGAGAATCTTTGGTAGAGCATTTGACGAATGAAGGAGCAAAAGTCATCATCTCAGACATTAACGAAGCTCGTTTGAACGAAGTAAGCGACAAATACGGAGCTACCATATATGCTGGGAATGATTTGTATGGTGAAGATGTGGACATCTATGCACCATGTGCATTGGGAGCAACAATAAACGATGCAACCATAAACAACATAAGAGCAAAAGTAATAGCAGGAGCAGCCAACAATCAACTGGCAGATGAAAGCAAACACGGACAACTCCTTAAAGACAAGGGTATTGTGTATGCACCGGATTTCCTAATCAATGCAGGAGGAATAATCAATGTGTACGCAGAGTTGGAGAACTATGGCAGGACGGAAATAATGCGTAAGACCGAAAACATCTACAATACGACATTGGAGATTTTGAACAATGCGGAAACAAATGGCATCACATCACACCAAGCAGCTTTGAACATTGCTCAAGGAAGAATAGATGCTAGAAAAAAAGAGAATGCGAATACGTAGGTAATTCATAAAAAAGACTATTTTTGCAGGGCGAAAGTTATATTGACTTTTGCCCTTTTTAATGGTAAATATTTTATTAAAAGTTCTTTGTTAAAAAATGTTAAGTAGAAGACACATTAGAGTAAAAGTCATGCAAGTGCTATATGCATTTCAAGGTACGGAAAGCGATGATTTTGTTAAAGACCAGAAATTTTTGCTCCACAGCATAGACAATATGTATAATTTATACCTATTGCTTGTTTCATTGATGATAGAAGTACAAAAGCGTGCAGAGGATCATTTGAAGAAAACCCAAAACAAGCACTTGGCAACCAAAGAAGAGAAAGATCCCAACCGAAAATTCATAAACAACGAAGTGCTTAAAATGCTCCAAGACAATGAGCAATTGCAGGCAAGGTTTGAAACCCACAACATCAAAAACTGGGAATTGGACGACGAGTATGTCGAAGTCATTTTCAAAGCCATCCTGAAGAGCGACCTATACAAGACCTATCTTGAGACCAGAACATCCAGTTTCAAAGAGGACAAGGAGTTTGTAATAGACGTATTCAAGGACATCATAGCTCCAAACGAAAAGATCTATGAGTACATAGAAGACAAGAACTTGACTTGGTTGGACGATTTGCCAACGGTAAACACGTCGATCTTGAAGCTCCTTAGAAAAGTAAAGAAGACATCGGATCAATTTCATTTCCTTCCAAAACTATATAAGGATTTGGATGACAAGCAGTATGCCGTGGACCTGTTTAGGAAGACATTGCTCAATCAAAGTGCATTGGCAAAGGAGATAGAAGGGAAAACCACCAACTGGGATGCAGATCGTATTGCAGCTTTGGACAAGGTGCTCTTGAAAATGGGAGTTTGCGAATTAAAAAACTTCCCATCTATCCCTACCAAGGTGACCATCAACGAGTATTTGGAAATATCCAAAGAATACTCTACACCAAAGAGCAGTATTTTCATAAACGGGATATTGGACAAGCTGGTAAGAGACTATCAAGAGTCCGGTGAATTAAATAAAATAGGTAGAGGTTTGATGTAAATAAAAAATATTATTATTTTTACTGACCTAAAAGTTAAATGATAAATTAAAACTAAATAAAAAATTATGAAAAGAGTAGTACTAGTACTAAGTGCAATTTGCTTGATAGCATTCACATCATGTAAAGAAGATGCAGCAACGAAAGTTGACGACAAGAAAGTAGCAGAAGCTACAGAGAGAGATGCAAATGCATCAAACTTTCCTGTAATAGAATTTGACAAGGTAGAGCACGATTTTGGCGAAATCCTTTCAGGAACCAATGTAGAAACGGTATTCAACTACAAGAATACGGGAAAATCTCCTTTGGTAATCACAGACATCAAAAGTTCTTGTGGGTGTACGATTCCCAAAGATTGGTCAAAAGAGCCTTTGGCACCAGGAGCATCGGGAAGTTTTACTGTAAAATTCAATGGTAAGGGAACAAATAAAGTATCCAAAGCCATAACAGTAACCGCAAATACTGAAAAAGGAAGAGAAGTGGTGAAAATCTCTGCTTTTGTAAAGCCAGATCCAAACGCACCTAAAAAAGCAACGCCAACGGCATCGCCAGTAATTAAGTAATGGAAGGAATAACACAATTTTTGCCAATCATCTTGATGTTTGGCGTCGTATATTTCTTTATGATTGCACCGCAGATGAAGCGTGCCAAGCAGGAGAAAAAATTTGCTTCAGAATTGAAGAAAGGAGACAAGGTTATTACCAAAAGTGGAATGCATGGCAAGATAACGGAACTTAACGACAAGGATCGTAGTTGCATTATTGAAACCATGGCGGGAAAGATAAAATTTGACCGCTCTTCAATTTCCATGGAAATGAGTAAATCACTCAACGCTCCAGCAAAGGAAAAATAGGGTTTTAATACAAATCCCATAAATAGAAAAGCTTCCAGAAATGGAAGCTTTTTTTATGAAAAACAATCTAGCCGATTTTGGTAGAATGAATTTCTAACCACTCTCAATACATATGATAAGCAAATATTTTTTAACTACATTAGTGCCTCTCATATGTTTAAAATTGAAGGGATGATTACTTTAAAAGAGCTGGCAAAAAGATTGAATGTTTCCATATCCACCGTATCGAAGGCTTTGAATGATAGTCCAGAAATAAGTGAAAACACCATAAAACGTGTCAAGGAAGCGGCAGAAATGTACAAGTACGTACCCAACAGGGTTGCTTTGAGCCTAAAGAACAGCAAGACCAAGACCATAGGAGTCATCATCCCGAACATATTGAATCATTTCTTCGCGAAGGTTCTGTATGGTATGGAAAAAGAAGCATCGATGTTAGGGTATAGTTTGATTACATGCATTTCCAACGAGTCTTACGACAAGGAGGTGAATAGTTTGAACTTGTTGGCAAATGGTAGCGTGGACGGTTTTATCATATCCATTGCGGAAGAGACCCAAATACGACAAGAATCGGATCACCTTAAAAGTATAATAGATCAAAAATTGCCAATGGTGATGTTCGATCGCATATCGGAAAACGTGGAATGTGACAAAGTGATCATAGACGATTTCGAAGCAACCTACAAGGTCACCAAACATTTGCTGAAGGAAGGACGAAAAAATATAATCCTGATAAACAACATAGAGGAGTTGAGCGTTGGCAAGCTGAGAACGCATGGGTTTTTGCAAGCCATTGAAGATGAAAAAAGCTATGGAGGAAAGACTATCGTCGTTACAATAGGAAAGGAAGATGACTTGGAAAGAGCCATAGATGCTATTTTCGATACTCATAAAGCTGTAGATGGCATAATAGCGATAGACAACGTTTCAGGAGTGATAGCATTGAACAAGGCGTTGCAAAGAAGCATCGAAATACCAAGGGATTTGTCCATAATTGGTTTTTCGGGAGAGAACGTACTACAGTTTACATCCCCAAAACTATCTACGGTTTCCCAGCATTCTCAAGAGATGGGGGAGACTTCCGTACGTTTGTTGGTGGATAGACTAGAGTGCAAGGAGAAACTACCGCAAAAGACAAAGGTAATAGATGTGAGCCTTCATCTAAGGGGAACCACAAAGGAAGACTTTCAATTCTAGCAATTCTTATACTTGTCGTGCAGTCCTTTGTTTTGTAGAATCATGGGTTTTATCTTTTCCAACCTAGAAATTTTTGTGGCGTCTCGTTTGGCACTGGCAATGTGCTCACAGTATTCGCGTTGCTTGGAAGGAGACAAAGCTTCGAAGGCAGTCTTGTAAACCTTGTCCGAATCCAAAGCTGCTTTCAATTCCTCGGGGATTATGGTTTCCTTTTTGCTTCTGTCTGGTTTTATTTCCTTGCCCAACCTTTGGTTTTCTATGGCTTCCTTCAAATAGGACAAGACAATGTCCTCATCAATTCCGGCGATGGATTCAAAACGCATTTGTCGCAATGCCTTGGTCTTGTTCTCTTGGGCATTGACCAATATGCCATGTTCGTCCTTTAAAAATACCCCATTGAAGAACCAAATGCCAAAATGATTTTTAAAGGCACCCAACCCTACGACGTTTTTACCATTCAAGGCATAGACTGGCGCACTCCATTTTATGGTTTCTTCCAATTCCGTGGTATTTATAATATTGCGCAAAATCGTCAATGCTTCATCAAAATGAGCATTTGTCTCAATATATTCTTCGACTGAGTATACTTTTTTCATATCGACTCTCATTTTGGTGAGTAATTTTTTAGTTTCGTTTAACGACTCCATATATGAAAAGTAGCGCTGAAAATAAGCGATAACTTTTCGGATTAAACACAAGCCGAATTTTTAAATTTTACTATTTATTTTTGTTAGCAGATGGTATATTACAAGATGTCAGTTCTTATAAATTCACTTCTTCGAACTCTTGAGCTTCGGCTATTGGTTCCTGCGTACATACTTGCATAATATTTAGCAAATTTGTTTTCTACTTTATCTTCATTCTTGTTGGCTATTATGTTCCCCTCAGCTTTTGTAAGTTTCTCAATTTTATCATCAACTAAAACTTCTGAAAAACATAGTTCTGTAACTAAAGTAAAAAAGTTAGATTTTCTGAACCAAATTGAATCTAATGCTAATTCACTCTCTAAAATATTTATAATTGTACTTGAAACTAAATCTCTTATAATTGTTGAATTTGGATATTCATCATTATACTTGGCTATGTAATTCTCCACTTTTGTGTCTTGTGTAAAATATCCGCCTTCTTCCAAAGTAGCCATTACTAACAAAATAAAATGTAAATCTGCCATTCTGGTTAATTCACTTTCACTAAAGATTGGAACTTTATGCTCTGCTTGATTTATAATTTCTAATATATTTTTAGCGCAGGAAATAAATTCCCCATTGTAAATAGCATTATTAATTTCGATTGCGGTAAGTGTAAAGTTTGTCGAGTTTATTCTTTTGAAAATCTCAATTATCGTTTCTGCTGGCACGTCCTTTAAATCTCTTACTGTAACATCATAATTCAAAAAATCTCGTTGGTTATCATCTCCCAAATCCGCAAATTTTGGAATTCTCTTTTCGAAGTCGTCATTACCTTCAATATATCTTTGGATTGTAGTTAATCTCTGTTGTCCGTCTACTACAACGTTTTGTGTTGCAAGAGTAGTTAAGTCAATACCTTTTTGGCTAATATAAATTTCTGGAAATGGAAATCCATCTAAAATTGTTTGAATAAAATTCTCCATATGAGCAGGCGTCCAAACAAATTCTCTTTGAAAGTCTGGTTGAAGTACTAATTCTTTTCGTTGGATTTTTCCAATTAAATCAGAAATCGATTTTTTGTCCGGTTGAGCCGGTATTTGCTTTGCCATTTTATAAACTCTTTAATTTTTTTGATATATCATCAATAGATGAACGGTAGTATTTTTCTGCATATTTCTGATTTTTAAACAATCCTGCTTTAACAATATAATTCCCAACTTCTGATTTTGAATGAGAAATACTTTTGAAAAAATCGTCCCAATCTTGTTTTAATTCTTTAAAATCATTGGTATTTTGTGGTAACAAATCTGGACGCATCCAACCTCGTATAAAATATTTTATAAATCTTGAATATTCTTTTAGCTGTTTACTATTTAGTCGAATAATTTGTTTTTTGATTAAGTATTGATATTCACTAATTAGCTCAAAATATTCGTCAAATAACCTTTCATTAAAAATTACAACATCAATATCGGAATCTAATGAAAAGTCAGTGAACTTATAAGGGCTAAACCCAAACTTTGATGAGCCTACAATTAAAACTTCATAAAATTCTATATCAAAATTATCAGCTATTCTTTTTCTGAAATAATAGTATTGATTTTCTCTTGTATCAAAGACAGTTGGAATACCGTGAAAGTAATTCTTTTGAGTGAAGATTTTTTTGTCGTCTTCGCTTTTCAAATTTGTTATTTCTGCTTGGTATTCTTCTTTAGTCACAATGTTTGTCTTTACTTGTTGCCAACGTTAGAAATCGTTTTAATGTTTTATATCTACAGTTAAACGAAGTTCGTCTATTTTCTTTACAAAGTCAAGTGGAGTAGGAGTCAAATTCGTATCTACTTTCATATTGGTGATTGTTTTTAGTCTTGTAAGAGGTGTCTTCTATTTGGAATCCGCTTCAGGTCTTTTCCCGAGTTGCCACATTAAAATCCCGCCTGTTGCTAACATCCATATGGCGTAGAGACCAATAGGAATGCTCATTTCTATAGGATAATTATTAACACTCATAACAGTATGTATACGTTCTCCAATTCTATCTCGGGCTTCAATAATTTTAAATGGAATTCCTTCTTTTTAGCCTATGCCCTGTGAGTAAATTAGATAATCCTGCTCTATGAAAGTTGTTTTTATTTAATTGATAGTAACAATTTCATTGCTTCCTTTCAAAGCCTTTGTTGCAGGTGTCTTATAGGCTTTTGTTTAACGGATACATAATAAGTGAGTCCATAAAACTCACTTATTATTATGTTTTATTTAGTTTCTACCTGCCATTACGCCACCATCAATATCCCATACAGCACCAGTAACCCAAGAACTTTGGTCAGTTAGTAAAAAGTGAATTGTTTTGGCAATGTCGTTTGGCCTTCCTACTCTTCCTATTGGATGAAACTCATTGAAACCTTGTAATGTTTCTTCAATTTTATCTTTTTCAATGAAAGAACCATAAATTGGAGTAACTACTACTGCAGGGGAAACAGCGTTTACTCGAATATTATACTCAGCTAATTCCATTGCCAAGTGTTGTGTTAAACTATGTAATCCGGCTTTAGCCATCGAGTAAGCAGATGAAGGTGTTGCTTTAACAGCTTGTTTACCCCACATTGAACCTATGTTTACTATGGAACCACCACCATTCTCTTTCATTTGATTTGCTACGGCTTGCGAAATAAAGAAGAATGCTTTGTTAAAACTTTGGTAGATGTCATAATCTTCAGAAGTATGCTCTAAGAATGGTTTTGGACTAAAGTAGCCTGCAGCATTTACTAGATGTTTTACGTTTGGAGCGATAGATTTCAATTCATTGATGAAGTCTTGTGTTGTTTTTGAATCCAATAAATCAATTCCTACAGTTTTGACACTTCCAAGTATGGATAGTGCTTCTTTTGTTGAATCCAGATTCTTATTTGGACGGCCTAGTATAATAACTTCTACTCCGTCTTTTAATAATATTTCTGCTGTGGCTTTACCCATTCCAGTTGTACCACCTACTATGATTGCTTGTTCTTTCATAATCTTTAAATTTTAAATTGTTAAGCAAAATTAGATAGTGAAGCTTGCATCCAATGGCAAAATAAAGTCTAAGAATGGTAAATTAGAGTAGTTGCTCTTGAAACTGTTTTGGTGTGATTTTTACTTCTTTTTTGAAGAATTTGGTAAAGTATGTTGGCTGGTCAAACCCTAAACTATAAGCTACTTCTTTTATAGAGATGCTATGACTTGATAGCATTCTCTTGGCTTCAAGTATTTTTATTTCCTTGATTAGGTTTGCAGGAGTTAATGAGGTGTACTGTTTGGTATGTGTCGTGAGTTTTTTTGATGAAATTCCTAAACGATTTGAATATTCTTGAATATTTAAACTTTTGTCTAAATTTTCAATTATTATTTGTTTGAAATGAACAATTTTTGAAAAGTCAGAATTAGAATCTACCTTAAATGAAACCTCATTTTTTTTAATTCTCTCAATTTGATAGAGTAAGCTAATGAATTGATGAATTATAATTTGAGAATAGTTTTCTTTTTTTTCTTTAAGTTCTGCAAACAGGAATTTTGATGCATTCTCAATTAGTTTTGAGTCTAGTTGATTTAACGAAATATAAGCATCTCCGATTTCGTTGAAAATCGAAATTGTAAACCTTGAGAGTAATTCTAAACTGAGGTTAGAAATAAACGAATCGTTGAAATGAAACAAATATCCTTCATTGCTTGACTCGTTACAGAAATAGTGTATTTGATTTCTATTTATTAAAAATAAAGTGTTTGCAGGATGTTTTATTGCCTCGTAGTCTATATAGTGATTGCCACTGTTTTTAAACCAAAGGATCTGAAAAAAGCTATGTCTATGTGGTTTTGAAGCTTTGTCTTTATTTCGTTGAAAGTATGGTGCTAATTGCTTTAACTCAAAATGGAGTTTTGAAAAATCGTTTTTATGTAAATCATATTTTTCCATTTAGTTTCATCCTGGTTATACATTGTTTCCAGTGGTATTCATAGTTCAATTTGTATTTGTTTCTTTTTCGAATAATTCATTTTTCTTATCAACATATTTCACTTCACTAATGAAATATTCAGCAAGCGTATCTTTCAATTCAGAAGATGATTGGAAGCAGTCAATATTTTTAGAATTGAAAACTATTGCAGAACAATAAAATAGTCGACCATATTTTTGATTTCCATTAATCTTAATGGTTTCAAATTTTCTGTCCTCACCACTTACGGCAATAGTAAATAATTCTTCACTACTATCTAAAAGTTTTATATTCTCCCAAATCAAAATATTTTCTTTTCTATCAGTTTCAATTGAATTATTCCACTTGCCATATTTATTAAACATAAGTTTTTGTAAGTCAGTAGAACTGAAGTCAGGTTTAAATCTCAACTCATTTATTTTTATAGAATCGGATTGATTTAGCTTTAGAGTTACAGAATTTGCTATTTCATAATTCTTCTTATTCTCTTTAGTTTTGAGGGATGCACATCCTAAAGTGAGTATAAATAATAATGTAATATGTGTTTTTTTCATATTGTTGGCAACGTAAAGGAGATATGAAATCGTTTTAATGTTTTATATCTACAGTTAAACGAAGTTCGTCTATTTCTTTTACAAAGTCAAGTCTACTTTGGCATTGGTGACTGATTTTTGTTTTGTAATACCTCCAGTAGATATTAGAACTATGGTTGGTTCTTTTCTATAAGGAATCTGCTTCAGGTCTTTTTCCGAGTTGCCACATTAAAATACCACCAGTTGCGAACATCCATATGGCGTAGGCACCAGTTGGAATGCCCATTTCTACATTGTTCAATACCGAAGTGGCAATTACCAATGCCAGCGTTCCGTTTTGTATGCCACTTTCCACGGTAATAGAAATGGCGCTCTTTAAATTCAATTTAAAGAATTTGGCAGTTAAAAAACCAAGTCCCATGGTTGTTATGTTCAATAGCAAGGTTACCAACCCAACTTCTTTCATTGCTTCGCCTAGTATGCTGTAATTTGCAATCAATACAGCTAGAAAGACCAAAATGAAGATTACGGTGGAAGCAATGCGCATTGGCTTTTCCATTCGTTTTGCAAAATTTGTCTTGTACTTGCGAATGAGCATTCCTATCGAAATGGGAATAACCGTGATTACCATTATTTGAAGGATGGTGTCCAATATGGGCAACTTGATCGTGACATTCGTGCCGGTACCAAAATATTCCAATGCATACGACAAGATGAAAGGGATCGTCAATATGCTCACAATGCTGGCAATGGCCGTCAATGTAACGGACAGAGCAATGTTCCCTTTGCAGACCTGTGTTATCAAATTGCTTGTGGGGCCACCTGGGCAAGTAGCCAGGATCATTAACCCGACAGCCATTGTGGGGCTTAGGTTAAAAGCGATGGCCAACGAAAAACCAATGATGGGCAACAGGACTAGTTGATTTGTAAGGCCAATTAAAATAGCTTTGGGATATTTTATGATTCTAGTGAAATCGACAGGAATTAAAGTCATTCCCATACCTAGCATGATAATGGCTAGAGAAAGGGGTAGGAATACTTTACTAATGAGTTCGGTTGCAGTCATGGATTGATTAATTGTTTATGGGCTTAACAAGCGTTTTGAGTCCAAAGTAAATGAAGATATAAAATCGGTTCAGTGTTTTTATTTTAAGACAAACGAAGTTCGACTAATTTTCTTAGAAAGCCAAGAGACTTTTCTATTCTTGCATTAGGGAGCGGCTTTTTTATTGCAACGACTGTAGAGAACTCCGCTCGACCTTTTCCATTCGCGCATAGAAGATTTGTTCGTTCACGTGCAAGAGATTGATCAAGTTCAATGCTACGAACACTGCCAATCCAGCATTGCCTTTTACATTGTCACCGAATTCCACCTGAAGGCCGATGTTATTGGCCTGATCATCGTTTGAAATTCCTTGAGGGTCTTTCCAAGTTCCTGTAGTGTTCATTTCTGTCACAGCCTTGAGAAAAGACAATGTGTCCGATTTGCCTTGAGGCAATACCATCGTCAAGATTTCTTCCTTTCCGCGTGTTATATGGACATTGATGTCTTTGTCACCATATAAAAGAGTGTATAGCATATCTCTTGCTTCCTCTAGTAGGGCTTCACCTTTTGTAGACCTTTGTCGGGGTTCGATGGCAGCCAATCCCATATGTGGTGGGCTTACGAGGAAACCTGAATTTTCCAAGTCAGCTCTATGGATGTTTCGATACTTGCCTACAAAGCCGTCCACGGTTTGATCGTCATAGCCTTTTTTGGCAATTCGAGCCAAGCGCTTTTCCATATCTTCGAGATTTTCCCTTTGGGCATGCAAACTATGACGTTCACAAGTCAGATAGATAATCTGATCGATAAGCCAATCCTTGTCCTTTTGTTCCAGCTCCGAACGAATTTTTGCCTCAAGCTCGGGAAACAAATCATCCTGTGCCTTTTTTATTATACTGCTTATATTGTCCATTTACTTGGTCTTGTATTCAAATTATTTGTTTTGGATCTATGAATTAAAGAGAGGTTTTTTACAATTTTTCCATTATCAAGAACTTCTCCTCGATTACTTCTCCTGTTTTCCCGTTGATGGTGGTGGATTTTAACCTTCCACCATCGTAATGCCAAGTAACTTTCCAAGTTGGAATTGTTCCTTCTGTCGTTCTGCTAATGCGTGTGGTGTTTTTTGACAAGTCTATTTTCTTGTCTTCCACAAATTTCAAGATGTCATCCCAAGTGTAGGTAAATGCTTGGTCATAATCTATGGTCTTCTCCAAACTTCCCTGCTTATCATAATAATTCCATGTTCCTGAAGCAAAATCATTTTCATATACCTCTCCGTTAACTTTTAAATTTCCTGAATTGTAATATTCTGTATATTTTTTAAACTGTCGCTTATTTATGATGGTTTTGTATTCATAGTAACCACTATCTTTATTTCCGAATTGAGTTACTTCAGTGCTGTCCTTTAAAGTGAAAATATAATTCTCTGCTTGGTCTTTGTTTTTGTTGAAAGTCTCTATGTCAAATTTTTCCATAGTGTCTTGTTGTGTTTTGTTCCTTTCTTTTGTCGAAGAATCGGTTTCCTTGTTTTGGGCATTGCATCCTATCTGAATCAATGTGAGTATTAAAAATAATATTTTCATCAGCTTATTCTTTATCCAGGGTTTTCCATAATTCTGTCCATTGCCATTGCCAAGTACTGATAACTGGTACAGGAGGAGTGGCAATATCAGAATAATCCATGATATTGTCTGTTTTGTTTTTCTCAAAGGTAAAAGCACCACTATCGCTGAAGCTATGATACAGTCCCATTGCGTGAAATGTTTCGTGTGCAAGCGTGCTGTCGTTAAATCCCTTCTGATAGCTTGAAGAATTAGATCTATACTAGTTATATGTCCAGTATAAGTTGTTTTTTTACAATTTTTCCATTATCAAGAACTTCTCCACGATTACTTCTCCTGTTCTCCCGTTGATGGTGGTGGATTTTAACCTTCCACTATCGTAATGCCAAGTAACTTCCCAAGTTGGAATTGTTCCTTCTGTCGTTCTGCTAATGCGTGTGGTGCTTTTTGACAAGTCTATTTTTTTCTCTTCTACAAATTTCAAGATGCCTTCCCAAGTGTATGTAAATGGTTGGTCATAATCTATGGTTTTCTCAAGGGCGCCATGCTCGTCGTAATAATTCCATATTCCTTTTTGATAGTTGTTAAAATACATCGTCCCTTCTATTTTTATCTTGCCAGATGGATAAAAGGACTTTCTTTTTTCGAAAAAGGAATTTTGTTTTCTGGAATATTCATAATAACCACTTTCTTTACTCCCGAATTGAGTTACTTTAGTGCCATCTTTTAAAGTGAAAATATAATTTTCTGCCTGGTCTTTGTTTTTGTTGAAAGTCTCTATGTCAAATTTTTCCATGGTGTCTTGTTGTGTTTTGTTCCTTTCTTTTGTCGAAGAGTCGGTTTCTTTGTTTTGGGCATTGCATCCTATTTGAATCAATGCGAGTATTAAAAATAATGTTTTCATCAGCTTATTCTTTATCCAGGTTTTTCCATAATTCTGTCCATTGCCATTGCCAAGTACTGATAACTGGTACAGGAGGAGTGGCAATATCAGAATAATCCATGATATTGTCTGTTTTGTTTTTCTCAAAGGTAAAAGCACCACTATCGCTGAAACTATGATACAGCCCCATTGCGTGAAATGTTTCGTGTGCAAGCGTGCTGTCGTTAAATCCTACTGAATAGACGACTACGGAACGATTTGTAGAAGGTATCCCATACGATCTGCCATACAAACCACCGGCACTCTCGTTTATGAAGTAGATTTTATAATGTTTTCTGTAATCCTTGCCCAATGGATCATATTTGGCATATAAGGCTGTATTCATGTGATCTTGTATGGCATCACTGCTGCCATTGGAAATAGAACCTGCTGAACTAAAGTTGGTGTTGAATGTAGCGTCGGAGGATAGGTCCAATGCTACGGTGTCAAAAGATGGTTTGGCCAATGCTTGTGCCATGTATTTTTTGAGTTCATCATCTCTATTGCTCAATGTGGGTTTGTTGGGGGTTCCAGAACTTATAATGTCTGTCCAAACATTTACAAACAGAACATCCGCTTTGTATCTATGTGTTTTATCGTTTGCTAGCACCTTAAGTTTTCCTGCAAACTTACCATCGGCCTCTACTTCTATAAATTGATCTGATGCAAATTCTTTAATGCATTCTATGGTTAAATTGTCTGCCAGTTCCTTTTTGCCTATGGTTTTGTGAGAGATCTCTGTTTTGTCGAGTTTAAAATAATTGTTGTCGTATTTGTATTCGATTTTTTTGGCATCGGCGTCTTCAATTTCCACTTTTAGGGTTAATGTTGCTTTTTTATTTGGCAACAAAGTCAAGACGGGAACTACGTATTTGTCGTTGGCTTTGATTGGGTGCTGCGGCATTTCAAATTTTTTGCCCAGCTTTACATATTCGGCATCGTTCTGTACGAAACTCCCAGTGGTATAATTACCAATTATGTCCTTGTAAAACACATCTCCTTTTTTTCCAGTATCCGCCATTCTTAACCAATCAAAACCATATTCTCCCTTATATCCATTTCCTGTCCTAAAGTTAACTAAAACTTTTGGAGGGGGAACTATTTGCAGGGGCTTGCTTTTCTTGCTTGCTGAACCATGGGTTACTTGGGCAATTAATTTGTCAATGTCGGCAGTTTTGAAGTCGGACCATTTTTCTTTGATCTCCAAGGAAGTCAATTCGATGTTGCCATCTTCGGTGATGCTTTCTTCAAAGGAGAGTTCTGTTTTGCCTTTTTCAAATTCTGTACCATCCTCCTTGGTAATCGCAATTGTAGCCGAGTCACTTTCTTGGTTTTCTATTTGAGCTGTTAAAGCGATGCTTTCCGTATATCTAGTTTCTTCAAGGATTTCTTTGGTTTCCGGATCTATCCAGTTTATGTTTGTAATGGTTGGTGTTGGTTTCTCGATAATTGTAGGGGCAACATTGCCTTCTGCAAAGGTTTTTCTCCAATGGGCTGAATATTCAGTAGCAGAATTTGAATCTTCAATACCAGCAGATGTAATGTGAAGCGTTTCACTCATTGGTTGAGATCCATTGGCCGAAAAGTTGTTTTTCCAGTTTACAAGATGGCAATCATAAAAATGAATTTTGCGAGTTTTACCGCCTAGAATGACAGGGTAAATATGTAATTCCAATTGCTTTTTTTGGTTAGGGGCAAAAGACCAATCAGCAAGATTTAGATCTTTTCGAGTTTCTATGGTCAATTGAAGCCCTACGAATATCGGTTTTTGAAAAGGCCTACCATTAATATCTGCTTTTTGGTTGAAACTAAAAGTAAACCAAAGGACGTTTATTTCCCTTTCATCTATTATTAATTTTGCTTTTCCACTCATTGCACCTTTACTTTTTCGTTACATTAAACTGTTTAGCCATAGTTAATCGAAGCTAGTGAAACTGTTATTTTTTTACAAACCTTACTCCGTATTTATTTGCGATTGAGTCAATTTCGTGTTTCTCCAACTTTTTGGTTTTCGAACTTTTGGATATATCATCAAAGAAGTTTTCAAATCCAGCAGGAGTAATGGTGTTCATTGTAATACCGACAATGGTATCTGTATTTACGAAGTTGTGGGGTATTCCTCTTGGCAAGCGAATGAAATCTCCTTCCTTGGCTTTGATTTCCTTGTTTCCACAATTGAATATGTAATTGCCTTTCAAAACATAAAAGAGTTCATCTTCATTTTCATGAACGTGCAATGGAGGGCCTCCTTTGGAAGGCGTTTCCGTAATAATGACCGAGTACTCGCCATTTGTTTGATTGCTTAGGACTTTTCCAGTGATCTTTACACCCAAGACATCCCATTCCTTTCCTTCCTCGGAAGACACATATATGGGGTGGTTGGAAATTTCGTTGTCTTTTACGGAAGGTGTTTCTTTATGTTCCTTACAGCAATAGCCAGATAAAATCAATAGAACAAACAGTAATGATTTTTGAATTCGGATTATGATATGTATCGTTTTTTTCAATGTTAAGGAGGTATGAAATCGTTAGTTTTACGAAGTTCGTACATTTTTTTCAGAAAATCAATAAAGCTGGTGTATGAAATACTATGCAGTTTTTCATATCCATCGTGATGCTACTTGTTCAATTGTATTCAATTCCATTTTTGATTGACTGTCGTTTATTCATCGGCAAGTTCTCATTCCACCAATACCAATGAAATAATTGGATAACCCCACGTTTCAAAGTTTTCCAATGTTGGTCTAATCGGTATTATGCTCGTAGGTTGCAGTTTGTTGCTATTTGTAGTAAACATCAATGCTTTGTGTTTGAGGGTCTTGTTGAAAGGATTTTTTACATTCAATATCATATCCGTATCTGCCTTTTCGCCTTCGATTTGGTAAAAACGGACAACAATGGTTTTTTCTGGATGTAAATTTTCTTTCACAGTAGTCATCGAGACAATACTATCATTTTTTAATTCAACTTCAATGTTCAGTTTTTCACCAGGATATATTTGAAGTACACCTTCTTTGACAAAATAGGGCGTCTCTTCTACTTCTTGTTGATAATAATTAGTGCCATCTACTTTCAATGTCAATGTAAAGACATTCCTAAGCGGCTTGTTGTTTTGAGCCAGTAAAATAATGAGGGACGTTAAAAGGAAGAGTAATGCGGTTTATTGTTTTGCTAACGGTGTTTTGAAAGGTTTTATTTTATAGGAGAATAGAACTTCACTTTTCTTTTGACTTGCATGAGGATGTAATTTTTGGGTTTTGTTTTTTCTATGGGAGATATCAGCGATATCCATATCATTGGAATAGTCGGTGTTTGTCTTAGATTCAAATTTAGGCCTTTACTCTAAACGTATAAGTGGAAATAAGATCATTTCCAATGTAGAGATGTACATCATAGAAACCAGTACTTTCAAATTGATGATCGAAGGTTAGCTGTTGGTTTTTGATGGAAGTGTCGGTAGGTTGTATTCTTTTGTCATTGAAGCCATTGTCGATTAGAAGATTAATGTCTTCAACATCTGCGGATTTCAGGAGTTGGTATTTGAAAGAGACCTTTTCATTCCTTTGTATCGTATTGTGCATTTTTTCAGGCATATGATGAAAAGACAAGTTCGTATAGGCTTTACCGTAAATTATCGGAGCTTCCAAAAATGTTTCAAATGAAGGTTTTTCTTCCTCCAAAAGCTGCCATTTGCTGTTGATGGGGTGATGGTTTATGGCAAACAATTGTGGGTTTGTTAGAAAATACCCGTTGTTGTACTCAAATGTGAACATGTTGGTTTTTGGGTTGGGTATGCCACTTGCCCAAGTGGGATCGCAGAGATACCATTTCTCATCCAACTTGATGGCATTCCATGAATGGTTGGGAGTATTCAGCTTGTCAATATCCGTTGTACTGGTCTTTCCATAGCCATGGACGATTTCACAATCCAGATCTGCCAAGTCGGAAAGCTCCTTGATCAGATAGGCATAACCGGTACAAATGGTTTTTTTTCGCTTCAAGAGCTTACGAAAGATTTCTTTCTTGATGTGTTCGTTCCATGCATGGAGTTTGTCTTGGTCGTTTTCGAACTTTTTCCTTTTTCTCTTGTTCTTCGAATATAGGTTGTAATCGTTGGCGATGTTGCTGCAAACCCACTTGTAAATTGCTCTAAAGCGTTCCACATCCGTATTCAAGGAAGACGTGAGCCTATGGGACAATTGAGGTAAGTTACCAAGATCTTCATTTTTGCAAGCCAAGGCAATGCTATCTGCCTTTCGGAAATTGATGTGATCAAAATCCGATATTTGAGCATTGGACTGGAGAACAAAAATGAAGAGAAATAAATACCTCACTGCTTTCATATGTAGAAGACTATTTTATATCGTCTTAGTTTTTGCGTTTGGATTTGTATGGCTTTTCAGTCTGTAAGGCTCCCATCATTTCTACGACATCCGAAGTAAGGATCAATTTGATGAAAGTCGTGTTTTTGTCTATTTTGACTTCTACTTCCTCATATCCCAAATAACTGAAAAGTAGGGTGTCTCCGGTTTTCAATGGCTTTGGAAATATGAATGTTCCATTTTTGTCCGTAGCGGTTCCGATAACGGTTCCTTTCTTGATGATGCTAACACCTTCCAAGGGACCGTCATCGTCTCCAACCGTACCTTTGACTGTGAGTTGTTGATCTGAAGCCACTGTTGAGGTAGCGGTGTTCGTTTGTGCATAGGTGGTATTGGATGTGAACATCGCTATTATGACGAAGCCGACCATACCAAAGGTTCTTTTAATTGTTTCCATGCTTTTTTGTGTAAGTTTAAATTGTCTTTTCATAATTGTATGTTGTTTTCATCAAATCTAAATATTATGTCTTGGGATATCAAACAGCAATGAGTAACCCAAACGATTCGATTGGTGAAAATGGCTTTTCAACGAGTGAAATGTTAATTGACTCTTGTCCAAAGATATGACTATTTCTGCAATCTTTGATTTTAAAAGGCAAACTCGTTTTTGATCTCCTTGCAAGAATCGTAGGCAATGAGAACTAGGGCAAGAAACATAGTCGACTTTTTGACATCTGATTGTCTAACCTCTTGTAGTCAAAAAAAAGGAGAATAGCCAAAGAACACAAGTTGTTTTGGCTATTCATTGTGGTATTCGCCACCAGATGGTGCCTGGAAATTATTTATTGTATCGTTTGGCAGTGATCTCTGCAATTTTACAAATGACTTCGGTAGCATTGATCATACTTTCCACGGGAACATATTCGTAACGTCCATGGAAGTTGTGACCGCCTGCAAAGATGTTGGGACAAGGTAATCCCATATAACTAAGTTGAGAGCCATCTGTACCACCTCGAATGGCTTTTATAAGTGGTTTTATGCCCAATTGTTTCATTGCTTCTTCGGCTATGTCCACGATATGCATGACAGGCTCTACTTTCTCTTTCATGTTGTAGTATTGATCCTTGATCTCTATTTCTATGACCTCTCTGCCGTATTGGGAATTCAACTCGTCGGTAAGTTTTTGCATCACTTCCTTGCGAGCCTCGAAATGCCCTCGGTCATGATCACGAATAATGTACTGCAACACGGTATCTTCGACTTCTCCGTTCATGGAGTACAAGTGGAAAAAACCTTCATAACCTTCCGTGTGTTCAGGGGTTTCCATACGAGGCAAGGAGTTTATGAATTCGGTGGCGATGTACATGGAGTTCACCATTTTTCCTTTGGCATATCCTGGATGCACTATTTTTCCTTTTATTCTTACCTTGGCCCCAGCGGCATTGAAATTCTCATACTCCAATTCTCCTATTTGACTACCATCCATGGTGTAGGCCCAATCAGCTCCAAACTTCTCGACATCGAACTTGTGTGCACCACGACCAATCTCTTCATCAGGAGTAAAGCCAACTTTGATGGTACCGTGTTTTATGTCAGGATTCTTAACAAGGTATTCCATGGCAGATACAATTTCACAAATGCCAGCCTTGTCATCAGCACCCAAAAGAGTGGTGCCATCAGTAGTGATCAGGGTTTGCCCTTTATACAATAGGAGGTCTTCAAAATAATCGGGAGACAATACGATGTTCTTTGCTTTATTCAAAACAATGTCCTTTCCATCGTAGCTCTCAATGATTTGAGGATTCACATTGGCCCCTGTAAAATCCGGAGTCGTGTCGAAATGAGAAATGAAACCAATGGTAGGAACATCGTGTTCTACATTGCTGGGCAAGGTAGCCATTATGTATGCATTGTCATCTATGGTGACATCTTGCATACCGATAGTCTTTAATTCATCCACCAATGCGTTGGCCAAATCCCATTGTTTGGCTGTGCTTGGAGTGGTGTCACTTTCTGGATCAGATTCGGTATCTACCGTCACGTAGCCTACAAATCGTTTTATTATGTCTTTTTTGGAAATCATTTGGATGATGATGTTTGTTAATGGTTAGGGAGAGCATATCATTAAGCACACCCAATGCTCAAAAATACGATATATAATTTTTTTGCCTTTTAGAATTGCGCAATTTTTTATTTCGGAGTACTTTTGTGCAAACATAATTTGATGTACAAGATATTCCTCCGACCGCTATTTTTTCTTTTCGATCCAGAAAAAATCCATCACTTTACTTTTTCTTTAATAAAGTCGACCTCTAAAATACCGGGAATGGCAGCGTTGTTCAGAAGCCTATATGTTGTTGAAGATGAACGTTTGGAACGTAAGCTCTTTGGACTGACCTTCAAGAACCCAGTTGGCTTGGCAGCAGGTTTCGATAAAAATGCAGTGCTGTACAACGAATTGGCAAATTTCGGGTTCGGATTCATAGAAATTGGGACCGTGACGCCAAAGGCACAAGCAGGAAACCCAAAAAAGCGCTTGTTCAGATTAAAGGACGACAAAGGCATCATCAATAGAATGGGCTTCAACAATGAAGGGTTGCAGGAGGCGATAGTTCAATTGAAGAAAAACAAAGGGAAACTCATCATTGGAGGAAACATAGGCAAAAATACGCAAACCAAGCCTGAGAATTACACAAAAGACTATTTGGAATGCTTCAATGCCTTACATCCCCATGTAGACTATTTCGTATTAAACGTAAGTTGTCCAAATGTTGGAAGCCATGCCAAGTTGAATGACAAGGATTATTTGTTGGAATTGATTGGTGCCGTGCAAAAGGCAAATAAAAAGTTCGACAAGCTAAAACCGATACTTTTGAAGATAGCACCAGATCTAAATGACATCCAATTGGATGAAATTGTGGATTTGATGGCAGAAGCAAAACTAGATGGTGTCATAGCCAGCAACACATCTACTGATAGAGAAGGACTAAAAGCTTCAGATGCAAGGTTGAAAGCAATAGGAAATGGAGGCCTGAGCGGGCAACCCATAAAAGATAGATCCACACGTGTTATAAAATACCTATCGGATAAAAGCAACAAGTCATTTCCCATCATTGGAGTAGGAGGCATACATTCTGCAAAAGATGCGTTGGAGAAAATAGAGGCAGGAGCAGATCTTGTACAAATCTACACGGGATTTATCTATGAAGGACCAACATTGATAAAAACCATTAACAAGGCATTACTCGATAATTAACTTTTGAGTGGTTGTTTCACTATTTTTGGTATTTAGCTTTACCAAATAGAGACCTTTGCTCAAATCGGATAAGTTGATATTCAGTTGATTTGCAATGGCTGTGGTCTTTATGTCTTTCACTAAGCTTCCAAGAATGTTATAGACTTTGATGGACTTTAAATCCCTTAAGTTGTCCCCAAGAATTTTAACGTGTCCCTTTGAAGGGTTGGGAGATATTTTGAAGTCATCTGAAGTATCAAATTCGGAAGTGCTCAATGTGACTCCTTGCAAATCCACATTTAAAGTTCCTATTCTGTTGCCATTTATGGGAAACCCATTTATCATGGATATGGCAACTGGTGCATTGGGACTGTTTGGAGAATCATAATTGGTACCATTGTCAGTGCCGGCATCGTAAGCATATACATCTATGATGAAATCATCTTTCCATCCATCCATTGGGCTAAGCGGATCTCTCAGGTCCAAACTGTTTATTGCAATAAACCAGTCGGGACTAGGAGCGACCATGGAAACCAATGTCAAGTAAGGATGGTCTTCGGTAATATCCAGATTTATGGTTGTAGAGCTGGTAGCATTGTTCGGATTAAAATCTTCATTGTACCAAAATTCAGCATTGCCGGCAGAGATTGCACTCTGTACTTCATTGAAAAAAGCATTGTGATCACCTATTTCTGCGACATCCTTAATGCCAGTAGTTGCATTTTGCCCTAGCTCTAAAAATTCGTTTTCAGTATTATGAGTAGCACCCACAAGATTGGACCAGTGTGCATTGGGAGGTACGGATGAATGTTCTGTTGCATTCCATGTACTTTGGAAGGTTACATTGTAGTTTGCAGTGGAAGACATAGTTTGTGAATACAGACTAAATCCCATCAAAGCAACTATGAAACAAGTAATTTTTTTCATATCTATGAAATATTAAGGGTACATTAAAATTACTCTTTTGTTTTAAAAAAGACTAATAAGAGCTTGTTAATTTTTATGAATGGCCTATTTTTATTGAAAGTTTCATATGAATTATGATCTGATAATATCATTCGTCTTGGCTACTTCTGCATTGGCGATATCCCCAGGCCCGGACAATATCTATGTATTGATGCAAAGCATAACCAACGGAAAGTCGTTTGGCATAGCTACAGTTTGTGGGTTGATTTCCGGATGTTTGGTGCATGCCACTTTGGTCGCATTTGGTGTTTCGGCCATAATAAAGGCAAACGACACTCTGTTTTTCGCCATAAAGTTGATGGGAGCATTGTATCTCTTGTATTTGGCGTACCAAGTGTTTAAAAGCGATTCCAAAGTGGCACTTTCCAGTGAGAATGTACCAAAAAAAAGCTTATGGCAACTGTTCAAGCAAGGATTTATAATGAATGTCTTGAACCCCAAGGTCTCCATTTTCTTTTTGGCCTTCTTTCCAGGTTTTCTGTTCAGTGATACGTTGAGTACGGTGACGCAGTTCTATGTTTTGGGATTGTTGTTCATGACGACATCATTCATCATATTTTCCACGATAGCAATATTGGCCGGATTCATTTCAGATTACTTAAAACAAAATAGTAAAGTCGGTGTCGTTTTAAAATGGTTGCAGATCGTTGTTTTCGCTGGCATAGCCATTTTGATTTTGATCTAAATGCATAAAAACGATAACCAGTTTTAATGTATGGTTTCGTTTTTCATAAGAATAATTGCTCATAATCAGTAATGAATAATAGTTTTGTAACTACTAATCTTTTTTATCTTTGATCTCCAAATGAAGAATGCTAAAGTAAAAGTTATCGAATGCCCGCGTGATGCCATGCAAGGAATAAAGCAATTTATACCTACAGCACAGAAAGTACAATACATCCAATCTATCTTACGGGTAGGTTTCGATACCATTGACTTTGGAAGCTTCGTATCCCCAAAGGCAATTCCACAAATGGTGGATACGGCAGAAGTTTTGGCGCAACTGGATTTAAGCAAGACGACAAGCAAATTGTTGGCCATCGTTGCCAATACTCGTGGAGCGGAGGCAGCTGCAAAACACCCGGAAATAGATTATATGGGGTATCCATTCTCCATTTCGGAAAACTTTCAGATGCGTAATACGCATAAAACCATAGCACAATCGGTTGTGACTTTGGAACAAATTCTCAATATCGCAGATCAATCCAACAAAGAAGTCGTCGTTTACATATCGATGGGGTTTGGTAATCCTTATGGAGACCCTTGGAATGTGGAGATAGTAGGAGAGTGGACGGAGCGACTAAGCAAGATGGGAGTCAAGATCCTATCGCTTAGCGATACGATAGGAAGTTCCAATCCTAAAAACATAGAATACCTTTTTTCCAATCTGATTCCACAATATGAAAGCATAGAATTCGGAGCACATTTGCATACCACCCCTTCTACATGGTATGAAAAGGTAAATGCAGCATACAAAGCTGGTTGTCGTCGTTTTGATGGTGCGATACAAGGTTTTGGAGGGTGTCCTATGGCAAAAGATGAACTTACGGGCAATATGCCCACAGAGAAAGTATTGTCTTACCTAACTACCAAAAAGGCAAGCGATTTGAATGCTATGGCTTTTGAAAGCGCCTATAATGAAGCAACCAAGATTTTTGGTGCATATCATTAATGATTTTTGGCTAAGTTCTAATTTAGATATGTATTATCTTTGCTAAAACCAATATTCTATGA
>JAHDHI010000036.1 GCA_020631395.1 Bizionia sp. | reverse complement strand
CTATTTAATTCCTTGAGACTCATTTCTGAGCTTTCAAATTTTAAAATGCAATACCACAACATGTTATGTGATTCCGAAATAAATTCGGAATGACGTATAAACTTTCCATTGTATGAAATAAGCATTCAGAAAGACAAAAAAAAACTGCAATCAACTTTAAAATTGAATGCAGCTTTTTATTAAATTATCTGTACTTATCCTACTTGCTCAAATACATCTTACGTCTCGAGTATAGATTGTAGAACTCATCGTCTTTCAAATCGTCTATGAACAAGATGCTTTCCCCGGTACTTTTCATTTCCGGTCCCAACTTCTTGTTTACGTTATGAAACTTGTTGAATGAGAATACGGGTTGTTTGATGGCATAGCCCTCCAACTTTGGATTGAAATCGAAATCCGTCACCTTCTTTTCTCCCAGCATTACCTTCGTTGCATAGTTCACATAAGGTTCTCCATAAGCCTTTGCTATGAATGGCACCGTTCTGGATGCTCTAGGATTGGCTTCTATGATGTAAACCACGTCGTCCTTTATTGCAAATTGAATGTTGATTAGGCCTACCGTATTCAATGCCAAGGCGATTTTTTTGGTGTGATCCTTTATTTGTTGCATCACCAAATTCCCCAAGTTGAATGGTGGCAATGTGGCATTGCTGTCTCCCGAGTGGATTCCACAAGGCTCAATATGCTCCATTATGCCAATAATGTATATGTTTTCTCCATCGCAAATGGCATCTGCTTCTGCTTCAATTGCACCGTCCAAATAATGATCCAACAACAATTTGTTACCAGGAATGCTTCTCAACAAATCTACGACGTGTTCTTCCAACTCCTTCTTGTTGATTACGATCTTCATCCCTTGTCCTCCCAATACGTATGATGGTCTCACCAGAATTGGAAAATCCAATTTGTCTGCTACTTGCAATGCTTCTTCTGCCGTCTCGGCTATGTCGAATTCAGGGTAGGGAATGTTGTTTTCCTTCAATATGTTGGAAAAACTACCTCTATCTTCCGCCAAATCCAGAGACTTGAAACTGGATCCCAATATCTTTATTCCGTAGCGCTCTAACTTTTCTGCCAATTTAAGGGCTGTTTGTCCTCCCAATTGCACGATGACACCTTCAGGCTTCTCATGTTTTATGATATCGTATATGTGTTCCCAGAAAACGGGCTCGAAATATAATTTGTCCGCAGTATCGAAATCGGTTGATACCGTCTCAGGGTTACAGTTTATCATGATTGTTTCGTAACCGCATTCGGCAGCTGCCAAAACACCATGTACACAACAATAATCGAACTCGATACCTTGACCTATTCTATTTGGCCCAGATCCCAAAACAATTACCTTTTTCCTATCTGTCACTATACTTTCATTGTCTGCATAACGCTTACCATCCGCTGTTTCCACATCGTTCTCAAATGTCGAATAATAGTAAGGTGTCTTTGCTTCAAATTCTGCTGCACATGTATCTACGAGCTTGTACACTCTATTTATGTTCAGTTCTTCTCGTCGTGTATAGACTTGACTCTCCAAACAACCAAGCATGTGTGCAATTTGTCTATCTCCATAGCCCTTTTGTTTGGCTTCCAACAACAAATCCTTTTCAATGGTATCTATCTTGAAAGTGGAAATTTCCTTTTCCAAAAGGTAAAGTTCTTCATATTGCTTCAAGAACCACATGTCAATTTTTGTAATTTCATGAATGCGGCTCAATGGGATTCCCATTTGTATTGCATCGTAAATGACAAACACACGATCCCAACTTGCATAGGTTAGCTTTTCTATTATTTGATCGTAGTTCTTATATCCTTTCCCATCTGCTCCCAATCCATTTCGTTTTATTTCCAAGGATTGTGTTGCCTTGTGCAATGCTTCTTGGAAAGAACGTCCAATCCCCATTACTTCACCAACGGATTTCATTTGCAGTCCCAAAGTTCTGTCTGAGCCTTCGAATTTATCAAAATTCCAACGTGGTATCTTTACGATAACATAGTCCAATGTTGGTTCGAACAATGCTGAAGTCGATTTCGTTATCTGATTCTCCAATTCATCCAAGTGATAACCAATCGCCAATTTTGCGGCTATCTTTGCAATAGGGTATCCAGTTGCCTTACTCGCCAATGCAGAAGAACGTGATACACGCGGATTGATTTCGATTGCAATAATATCTTCATTTTCATCTGGACTCACTGCAAACTGTACATTGCAGCCTCCAGCGAAGTCACCAATGTTACGCATCATATGTATTGCCATATCACGCATTTTTTGGTATGTAGTATCACTCAATGTCATTGCTGGAGCCACTGTAATGGAGTCTCCAGTATGAATTCCAATAGGGTCCATATTTTCTATGGAACAAATGATGACTACATTGTCATTGGCATCTCTAAGGAGTTCCAATTCGTATTCCTTCCAACCAATCAAAGCCTTGTCGATCATTACCTCGTGAATGGGAGAGATCTCCAAACCACGTGTTAACAACTCATCAAAATCTTCTTCCTTATATACAAATGATGCACCTGCTCCTCCTAAGGTAAAAGATGCTCTAATTATTAAAGGAAAACCAAATTCTTGCGCTATTTCCTTACCTTTCAAATAAGAAGTGGCAGTCGCTTGTGGTGCCATTGGAACACCTATTTTAAGCATTAACTCTCTAAATTGCTCTCTATCTTCGGTAATGTTTATGGCATCTATGTTTACACCAATAATCTCTACACCAAAGTCTTTCCAAATACCTTTTTCATCAGCTTCGATACATAGGTTCAAAGCTGTTTGCCCTCCCATTGTTGGCAAGACAGCATCGATTTGTGGATGCTCCTTCAGGATTTTTATAATTGATTTCGTGTTTAGAGGCAACAGGTATACGTGATCCGCCATTGAGGGATCCGTCATGATGGTTGCTGGATTGGAATTGATTAGAATGGTTTCGATTCCGTCCTCTCTTAAGGATCTCAAGGCTTGGGTTCCTGAATAGTCAAACTCGCAAGCTTGCCCGATCACAATAGGACCGGATCCAATGATAAGTATGGATTTTAGTTTTGAATTCTTTGGCATTGTGTTGATTTATAGAGTTTCAAAATATATGGTGATAAGGTACAAAAAAAGGCGTTACACCTAAGTAACGCCTAATATTTCAACAATTGTCGATCATTATTTCTTATGTCTGGTTTCTGATGAAACAGATATTTTCTTTCTTCCTTTTGCTCTTCTACGAGCTAATACTTTTCTACCATTAACCGATGCCATTCTTTCTCTGAAACCGTGTTTATTTCTTCTCTTTCTCTTTGATGGCTGAAACGTTCTTTTTGGCATTGTCTTGTATTTTTAAAAATCCGATATAGTAATTATTTTTTTGTTTTAGCATTTCTCTAAAACTGAGCGCAAATATACAACGACTTTTTTATTTGACAAATCTTATTTAAAAAATATTTACCTTCTTGGTACCTTTATTTTTCATTTTGAATGAATCCTGCATCAAACCTAGAAAAACTGAAGCATAAATTACGTTTTCTAAAGTCTAATATTTCGACAAAAATTAGTTTCTTTGCAATCTGAAATAACAAATAACAAGATTTAAGGGCAATTGTTTGCTTTCTACTTCAATAAAAACACTAACAATGTACAATAAAACATTCAAATTAATAATTGCTGGTTTAATTATAGCTACTGCCATTTGGCAATTTACGGAGGGGGGCATAGGAAATGGAATCATGCTAATATTGCTCTCTCTGATATTCATATTCCTGTATTTCAAGAACGAGTTTATCCTATTGGCTTTTTTGAAGCTTAGAAAGCAAGACATGGAAGGAGCAAAAAACTGGCTGAACAAGATTAAAAACCCTGAAACTGCCCTGGTAAAGAAACAACAAGGATATTTCAACTACTTGAATGGGATCTTGGTATCCCAAACGGATATGAATGAAGCTGAACGCTACTTCAAAAAGGCTGTTGCTTTGGGTCTATCCATGGATCAGGATATGGCCATGGCAAAGCTCAATTTGGCGGGGATTGCCTTTTCCAAAAGAAGGAAACAAGAAGCTACCTTATTGATAAACGAAGCTCAAAAACTAGACAAGCAAGGTATGTTGAAGGAACAAATAAAGGAAATGAAAAACAACATGAAACGTGCCCAAGTGCCGAATCAGCATTATGGACAAGGTGGTTCGATGAGACAACAACGCCGTTCCCGTAGATAGGTTGTTCCATCTCACAAACCAAATCATAAAAAAAGCTGCTTGATAAAAATCAAGCAGCTTTTTTTATACATTCCATATATGCATTGGTGTTATTTGCTGAAAAACATCTTTACGGCGACTACGACCAATAGTACGCTAAATAATTTCCTAAGCAATGATTCGTTTATTGAAATGGCGATTTTTGTTCCAAAATAACCTCCCAATACAAAGCAAATTGCTATGATAAACGCATATTTGAAATTAATGGGATCTTCTCCCGAAGTATGATATGTGTAAGCAGCCAAAAAAGTAACGGGAACTGCCAATACAGCCAAACTAGTTCCCTGTGCCTGTTGTTGCGTGTACCCCAAGACAAATACCATTAGGGGCACCATGACGACACCTCCTCCTATTCCAAACATTCCACTAAAAAGTCCTGCCAACAATCCTACGATCATTAGGGTAAGCATAATAGATAAATCCATTTTTGTTTTCATTGTTTATGGAGCGCTATGGGGGCAATAAAGCTTATTGATATTTAGAGATTGCTCAATCTATTACCTTGTAGTGTCCTTCACGAGGAATATCTATGAAATACTCTTTTCTTGATTTGTTGTTAAGCACATTTTCCCTCAACCAAGGATTGTGCAATTTCAATATCTTATAATTGATATTGAATTTTTTGGCAAACTGTGAAAAATCCGACACTGCCGTGTCCACGGCTACCTTATAGGTAGGAATGGACTCGTATAGGTCTTTATTCCTAAAATTGAATCCATACTTCTTGGGATTGGATAGAATTTCTTTCAAAGCCACTATTCTAAAGACATAACGTCCAGTTTCCTCACCCAACAACAAATCGTAGTAAGTTGTGACACCTTGCTTTTTCAAACGTCTTGATATCCCTGCATTTCCAGCGTTGTATGCCGCCGCTGCCAATGTCCATGAACCCAATCTTTCCTTGGATTTCCTCAAGTATTTACAAGCGACCTCCGTTGCCTTTTCCAAGTGATAACGTTCGTCTACATTAGAATTGACTTCCAATCCATTTTCACGCCCCGTAGCTTTCATTATTTGCCAAAAACCACTTGCCCCAGCTGGCGACCTTGCATTTGTCAACCCGCTTTCTATGACTGCCAAATACTTGAAGTCGTCTGGTATGCCATGCTTTTTCAAGATTGGCTCTATTATGGGAAAATATTTTTTTATTCGTTTGAACATCAACAATCCGTTGGATTGCCAGTAGGTATTTACAAGCAATTCCTTATCCATTCTTTCTAGAATGTCTGGATTTTCCAATGGCACTCCTTCTCCTGCAAAATCCATACGATTCGGCACTTGCAATGCATAGACATTGTAATCGTTTATAATTTTTGTTTCATAGTTTTCATCCGTGGGTGCATCTTGAAATGCATTGATGAACAAGCCTGCCAAGCAAGCCAGTCCGAATAGCGTCAGTGTCTTTTTCATAATCTTCATCTTCATTACTTTTATGTAAAATTAAAATTTTTTACCGAATAGCTTCGGTTTTAGGATAAAATTAATTGTGGCAAGTTCTCATTGAACCACTTGTACTTGTTAATAATCATAATGTGGGTTCCACCTTTTACGACAATGCATTCCTTTACATTTGCACACGGAAAGACTGCGTCCTTTTCTCCATGAACATGTATCACTTGCGACATGGCTTCTTCTTGATTCCAATTTATGACTTGTTCTATGGCCCAATCCAAATAGCGCTTGTCGTTTACGGAAAGATACTTCTTATACAATTCTATTCGCTTTGTAATGGTATTTCCAAATGCATATTTGGCCAATAGATCTATATTGCTCATCAATTGCGTTGGTAAAAGCTTATATGCCTTTGTTGCCCTTAAAACCTTCATTCTTTTTGGTAGCTCATGTTTTGTCTTGACGCTGGATACCACGATGAGCTTCCTCAGTTTTATGTGTTTGCTCATTTCCTGAACCAGGATTCCCCCAAAGGACACCCCCAACAAAACCACATTTTCGTGCTTTATGTTTTTTGTCATTCTCAAGGCATATTCCCCAAGTGATTCATCTTCCAAAGGAATGAACCAACATAATTTATGCATTTGAAATTGTGATTCTGGCAAACCAATGTTGTCAAATATTGAAGGGTTTGCCGCCATTCCAGGCATAAAGTACACGTGTATTAAGTCTTGATTCATAAGTATTTAACAAAAAAAAGAACGCGTTTACCAATAATTTTTTGTAAATTCGCATCGTAAAGCTAAAAAAATAGTTCGCACTATTTTAAAAAATTCCTACTTAAAACTAAATTTATTATACTATGATTGATGCAGCTGAACTAGTTGACAATGATTTTTTACGTCAATTTGAATTAAAGAACGAGGAACATTTTGCAAAAATTGAATATTCTCTTCAAGATCGCAAAATTTTCCTTACAAAACTAATTATTCCTGAAGGCATTACAGACGAAGACTTTGTTGGAGATTTTTTAAAGTTGGTATTTGAAAATGTCAAAGAAAGAAATTTAAGTATTGTTCCCACAAGCCCTGAGATTGCAAAATTCATTAGACGCAATAGACAATACAAAAGCTTACTGCCTGTAGGCGTAAGAATATAACAAACTTGTAAAAAACAAGAAAGCTGAAGAATACCTTCAGCTTTTTTTTATGCCAATTCATTTACAAAATCAAACCTTACCAAACCATCATCATCTATTCTAGTAAGTCCCACATCTTGTAACGTATTCACCAATTCTGGATTCCAGGGTGCTTTTACTTTTACATAATTTTCCGTAAACCCGTGAATGTAACCTTCTTTGTTTTCGCTTTCAAACAATACGGTACGTTTACTCCCCAATTGCTTTTCATAAAACGCGCGACGCATTTTAACACTTAAGCCTCGTAGCATCTTACTACGTTTTGCCCTCACGTTTTTTGGTACGACACCTTCCATGGTGGCCGCTACGGTATTGTCTCTTTCCGAATATGTAAAAACATGTAGATAGGAGATGTCCAATGTGTTCAAAAAATTATAGGTATCTAGAAAATGTTCCTCTGTTTCCCCAGGAAAACCAACTATGACATCCACGCCTATGCAAGCATGAGGCATAACCTCCTTTATCTTTTTCACACGGTCCACATACAATTCTCTCATATAGCGACGACGCATGGACTTCAAGATCTCATTGTTTCCACTTTGCAATGGAATGTGGAAGTGAGGAACAAAGGTTCTGCTCTTGGACACGAAATCTATCGTTTCATTTTTCAACAGATTGGGTTCGATGGATGAAATTCGCAAACGTTCTATGCCCTTGACAGTATCCAGTGCCTCCACTAGTTGATAGAACGTATGTTCGTGCTTCTTGTTTCCAAACTCACCTTTTCCGTAATCTCCAATGTTCACTCCAGTCAAGACAATTTCCTTTATGTTTTTTTCAGAAATCTCCTTGGCATTCTTCAATACATTTTCCAAGGCATCACTTCGAGAAATTCCACGAGCTAGAGGTATGGTACAGTAGGTACACTTGTAGTCGCATCCATCTTGAACCTTTAAAAAAGCACGCGTCCTATCTCCAATGGAATAGCTCCCCACATAAAAATCCGCATCCTCTATTTCACAGGAATGCACTTCGCCAAAGTCATTTTTGGACAAATCATTGATGTAGTCCGTTATTTTGAATTTTTCGGTCGCACCAAGTACCAAATCCACTCCATTCACATCTGCCAGTTCTTGTGGTTTCAATTGCGCATAGCAACCTACAGCAGCAACAAACGCATCTGGGTTTGCCTTCTGTGCTTGTTTCACTATTGCCTTAAAACGCTTGTCTGCATTTTCAGTTACCGAGCAAGTATTTATTACGTACATGTCTGCTTTTTCGGAAAAATCCACGCGATCAAATCCTTCTTCTACAAAGCTTCTCGCTATGGTAGAGGTTTCAGAAAAATTAAGTTTACAACCCAAGGTGTAAAATGCGACTTTCTTTTTATCTTTCACTTTCAAAAATTAAAATTTATCCTATATCAAGAATCATTATATTTACTTCATCTCTTTTAATTGGAGATTGCAAATTTACATAATTGTTTGCAAGTAAGTAATCTCTATTTATTTTACTATTCAAGATTATAAAACACAGCTTAACCATAGATGAACATGTCCAAAAAACAAGAGAGAATTCAAGAGGTATCGGTCTTTTTAAAAAATAGGGATACGGTACTCGGCTTTCGAAAATTAATGGATTGTGCCTTGGACACTCAAAATCTAAGCATATACAAAGACATAATAGCCTTGACCGATTGGAAAGAGCAGTTCCCTGCTGAAGAAGACGAGCTCATTGAAAGGTCTTTTTCCATATTGGAAAAAATCTCAAAGGAACCAGTAGAGGAATATGACACATCCAAGCCCATTGTCGTAGCTAGCAACATAACGAAAAGCTATGGTAACAATAGATTTAGACTGGGATCAATATCCTTGGAATTGAAAAAAGGGAAGGTGTACGGTCTCGTTGGTGAAAATGGCAATGGAAAAACGACATTGTTGAGGGTTTTGGCCAAAGAGTTGAAGCACACCGAAGGAAGTTTGGACTATGGTTTCGACAAAAGAAACAACAATGAATTCGAACTGAGATCCAACCTTGTTTACATTCCTCAAAGAACTCAAAAATGGTATGGTAGCCTAAAGGACAATTTAAAGTTTGTCCTTTCAAGCTATGGTACTCCTCCAGATGAAAATGAAACAAGGGTTTTGATGATGATTGCCAGACTTGGACTATGGAACTACAAACATTTAAAATGGAGCGAGCTGTCTTCCGGATATAAAATGCGTTTTGAACTCGCCAGAACACTACTTAGAAAACCTGAGGTACTTTTGCTGGATGAGCCTTTGGCCAATTTGGACGTGTTGGCACAACAGGTGATCTTGGAAGACCTGAAGTCCATTTGCAACTCCTTGAACCATCCCATTGCACTAATATTGAGTTCTCAACAATTGTATGAGGTAGAAAAAGTATCCGACAAGGTCATATACCTGAAAGATGGAAAATATACGGACAACAACGGTACGGTTTCAAAAAATGAAAGGCCTCAACTCATCGTAGAGATTGATGCCAATTGTGAAAGACAAGAGTTATTGGATGTCTTCAATGCAACCAGCTTGGAAAAGCTCATATACAATGGCGGAATATTTGTCGCCTATTTCTCGGATGACACCTCGTTCTCCTCCATTCTCGAAGCACTGGGCAAAAACAACATGGACGTTACCTACATACGTGACATCTCTCGTTCAACTCGTAGATTCTTCGTATCCTAAACACTCTTATTCAATGAAAAAATTCATATACAAAACAAATCGACATCTATTGGAGAGATATCCCTTGATTTGGAATACAAAAGCGATCTGGATGCTATCCATCTCCATCATATTGCATATCTGCTTCTATGTTTTCGGTTTCATTTCCTTGACAAATCCTGAAAGCTTGCACAACAGAAGGGCAGACAGCATCTTCTTTGAAAACGGAGCTGTGTTCTTCAGCATCATGATTTCCATATTGATGCTGGTCATCTGGTTGATATATCTCTTCAAGAACAATGCCTTCAAAAGCTTCTATCCCACCAACCATTTTGCTCTTTTCAAACAGTTTGCATTGTACTTTGCAATAATTTTTTGCTGCACCACCTTCTATTATGCTTTCCAAAGTGGTTTGAAAACATATGTCGACAACAAATATGATGACGCAACCATAAAAGGTGAAATCGCATTGGCAAACAAGGCTGCTCCCTTCTTTTCCGAAAACATCACCGACTATACCATAGACAAACTTGTGTATCCAAAACCTTTCGATGCTTTGTTTTGTGAAACCAAAGATGATTTCATTGACTATGCAGGAGTCTATTATCGTTTTTTGAACAATGACTATCAATTTTACAGCCTTAGTCAAAAAACCAGGCCAACAAAAGCGTCATACGCGGACTCCCTATATAGAAATAGTGTATACACGATAACGAGGGATTCCTCCATTACCTATTATTTCAAGGACAAGGTGATAGATGTCACAGAAAACCTGAAGTCCACCGAGCCAAGTTATTATAATTATTCGGGCGTATTCTATTCGAATGAAAACAATGACAACAGCAATAACAGCTTGGTTTTCCATAATAAACATGACTATGATTACAAGAATAGAAAGAATTTAAGACTCTCTAGACGCATCCAAAAAGAAAATCAAGAATTGTTGACTAGGAACAATCCAAATGAGATAAGGGAAATACTATCCGATTTCATAATCCTTTCCAACAAATACAAGATAAAACACAACCTTACAGCCAATGGATGGTTCGACTTGGTGTACAACCCAAAGGACTTTAAATTGAAAGCACTCATCCAAGATGAATACAGAACAGACAACAATAAAAAGTACAAGCATTCCAAACTTACAAAAACGCAAGAGCTGTACAATGAATTGGTTACAGAGTATTATTTGGAATCGGATAGATTGAACATAGCCTTTGATAACATAGATGACATAAAGAAAACCAATGTCATCTCGGAAAACATCCACTTCTTCTTGTGGCTTTCCTTCTTTCTCGCCATCGTAATATTCATGTTCAGAGTTACTGGCTTGAAGCCTTTGTTGTTTACCATAGTGGTCATCGGTCTTTTAACGATAATCATAGGCTTGATCATTGCCTTGTATAGTTACATATCTACCTATCGAGGACAAAACATCGAATATTTCGCATCGTATTTGACCCTTTTCATTGGCACTATGATATTGTCGATTACGCTATTTTCAAATAACAGGTTAAGGAAGACGATTGCTGCCATATTCCTAAACATGTCACTCGTCGGCTTCATCCCTTACCTCTTTTTGATCGTAGGTATAATTTCGATGCATCAAAAGGATGCCTGTAGAGACCTCCCCTTGGAAAAAAGCGAAGATTGTTTCGTGTTGATGGAATATCTAGGTTCCTATTGGAGTTATGTTTTCTTTGCAATTGCTTTTGTATTCGTCCTTTTCTTTTCTAAGGTCATATTAAAATGGAAAGCAATGGCTGAAGCTTAAATTATTAAAAATGGAAAAGACCTCATTAAGAAATAAATGGATTACCTCCTTAAGTCTAAGTAGCTTTGTTTTCTTCCTTTTTTCATGTGGGAGCAATGATGGTAAGGGTAAAGACCATCTTGTATTTAGATACAATGAGCACAAGAACATTGGGTCACTTGATCCCGCATTCGCCAAAGACAATGCAGACATCTGGGCTGTGAATCAATTATTCAATGGACTGGTACAAATGGATGAAAACCTGAATGTACAGCCCTGCATTGCCAAGAGCTGGGCAATTTCGGACGATGCCCTCACCTACTCCTTTTCATTGCGCAACGACGTACGCTTTCACAAACATTCCCTCTTTGGAAAAGACTCTACGAGAACCGTAACTGCATACGATTTCGAATATAGCTTGAATAGGCTCATAGATGACAAAGTAGCCTCTTCTGGTCGCTGGGTCATGAACAAGGTGGATAGCTTCTCAGCTGTAAACGATACGATTTTCAAAATTGAATTAAAACAAGCTTTCCCTGCATTTTTGGGCTTATTGACAATGAAGTACTGCTCTGTGGTACCCGAGGAGATCGTAGAGCACCATGGTAGCGATTTCAGAGCAAATCCCATAGGTACAGGCCCATTCAAATTCAAGAGATGGGAGGAAAACATAAAACTCGTCTTTAGAAAAAACACCGATTATTTCGAAAAGGACGAAAATGGAAAGCCGCTACCCCATCTGGAAGCCGTAGCCATCACCTTCTTGCCCGACAAACAGAGTGAATTCCTCCAATTCGTACAAGGAAACTTGGATTTTTTGAATTCCTTGGATGCATCATATCAAGATGACATACTAACCACGAAAGGAGAGCTACGTGAAAAATACAAAGGTGACATCGATATGATTCGTGGACCTTATCTCAATACGGAATACTTGGCCTTCTTCATGGAATCCGACACTCCAGAAATGCAATCCAAATTACTTAGACAAGCTGTAAATTATGGGTTCGACAGACAGAAGATGATGACTTACCTGAGAAATGGCATTGGAATTCCCGCCAACGGGGGATTCATCCCCAAAGGGCTTCCTGGTCACAATGGCTCCATTGGTTTCTCGTATGATCCACAAAAAGCCAAAGCACTCATTGCACAATACAAGGAAGAAACGGGGAGTGCGAACCCGGAAATTACCATAGCCACGACTAGCAATTATTTGAATTTTTGCGAATACATACAACGAGAACTTCAAAAAACCGGTTTGTTGGTCAACGTAGACGTCATTCCTGCTTCTACGCTAAAATCATCGAAAGCCAATGGCAAGTTGGATATGTTCAGAGCCAGCTGGGTAGCCGATTATCCCGATGCGCAAAACTACCTATCTCTTTATTACAGTGAAAACTTTGCTCCCAACGGTCCAAACTACACGCATTTCAAAAATGAAAAATTCGATTCTTGGTATACAAAGTCTTTTGCTGAAACAAACATAAAGGTACGTGAATTGCTCTACTCCAAAATGGATAGCTTGATAATGCAAGAAACCCCCATTGTACCTTTGTATTATGATGAAGTCGTACGTTTTACGGGGAAACAGGTTTCTGGACTAGGAAACAACCCCATAAACCTTCTGGATTTAAAACGCGTCAAAAAGTCTATGCGTTGATTTTCTTTTCTTCCACTATGCCAATGACTATTAAATATTGAGAGATGCCATAAATTAACATGATCAAGATTTTATGATATGGAAAGTTTGGATTGTAAAAGGATTGCAAAACTGTAATGCTATCACTAATAATCGCCACAACCACTCCTGTCAATACCAATACGTAACTTTTAACATCGACCTCATTCTTTCTAAGAAAAGCAAATAGCACAACCATTAGACTAACAAAGATGTATATCAATATGGGTATTAAAAAACTACCAAGGTTTCCCATTACAAAGTGCATCAAACCAACCATATACACAAAGCATATCATAAAGAAGGGTATTAGACGCAATAATTTAAAATCCTTCTGATTGGAGAATCTAAAGACGTAAAACAACTTCCCCACGATAAATAAAACCACACCAATAATATAGAAGGCATTTATCTCGTATGCTATCAAAAAGATGTCTCCAATAAGAAAACAAAATAAAGCTATGACCATTAAATTGTATCCCCCCTTGGTGTCTTCTTTCTGGTTTGTTACATAAAAGCCAATAAGAGAAATCATTATCAAGGGTTTTGAAACATAGCGATAAGGAAAAGTTTCAAGAAACAACTTCACCAGAATGTCCGTTATAAGGATGAACCCAAAAACGAAGGTAAAATATTTTCTATTTTCAAATAATTTGCTCATTGCGAATAAAACATCTTTAATAAAATTAAACTATTTTTTTATCATCCCCTTTCCTTTCTGTAACTATTCCCAAGATTATCAGATATTGGGACACCCCATAAAATAGCATGATCGAGATATTGTTATAGGCAATCTCATCATTATAAAACACCTTGAGAATGTTGATGCTATCTGAAAACATTGAGAACAACACACCAATTAAAACCAACCAATAACTAGTTTTGTTTACTTCATTCCTTGTCAAATATGCAAATTGAGCCAACATCATCACAACAAACAAGTATATTAACAAAACCAAAAAATACTGTCCTAGGTTATTATAGACAAGCATCATCAAACCGCACATGTAAGCAAAACAACAAAAAAGGAACCAACTTAAAAATGTTGAGCTCCTTCTTATTGGAAAATCCAATCGAGTACAATATTTTGTCAACTGCTAAGAAAATAGCACCAATTACCATCATTGCCTTGGATTCCATCCCAATAAAAAGCAAGTCGCCAATGATAAAGCTCAACAATGCAATAACAATTATCGAGATTTTGTTGGAATGGCCCTTACGTTGATTTATCAGAAAGAAAATCAACAGTAAAAAGATCAACGACGGTTTAGATAGGTATCTAAAATAAAAAAGATTAGCCTTAATATAAGAATCTACGATAAAAACAATAAAATATAGTATTGAAAAATATAAGTGGCTTCTAAAAAGTAGTCTCATATAATTTTTAAAAAAAATACATGAGCAATATATGTTTTCTTTGCCACAAAGCAACTTCACAACCTGATTTACAAGACTATAACTCTAAAAAATAAGACTTCCATGGTTGGGAAGCCTCTTTTTAAATTGACTTTGGAGGACAATTCTCCTATCTATTCTTTCAAAAAAGCAAAACGAAGGATAGCATTAATCCCTCCTAAATTTCTTGGTATCCTCAAAAACAGTCAACAATATGCTCTTCTCTTGTTCGGAGAATTCAATGTTACGCCTCGACATCACCACTTCTGCCACTTCAAACGCCTTTTTAGTATGGTATGTCGTGAAACCAGCACTCCCCCCCCAACTATAACTTGGCACAAAATTTCTAGGAAACCCGCTTCCAAAAATATTTGCATTCACTCCGATCACAGTTCCTGTGTTGAACATCGTATTAATCCCACATTTGCTATGATCTCCCATCATTAACCCACAAAATTGCAGGCCAGTTCTAGCAAAGCTTTCCGTTTCATAATTCCACAATCTTACTTCCGCATAATTGTTCTTTAAGTTGGAGTTGTTGGTATCTGCTCCCAAGTTGCACCATTCGCCAATTACCGAATTTCCCAAAAAGCCTTCATGGCCTTTGTTGGAATACCCGAACAAAACCGAATTATTGACCTCTCCTCCTACTTTACAGTATGGTCCAATAGTGGTAGGCCCATATATTTTTGCAGCCAATTTGAGTGTCGCGTCGTTACACAAGGCAAAAGGCCCTCGTATTAACCCTCCTTCCATTATTTCAGCATTCTTACCAATGTAGATTGGTCCTTTGCTTGCATTGAGCGTTGCAAATTCCAATTTGGCCCCTTCTTCGATGAATATGTTCTCTGGAGAAATCACATTGTTTGAAGCTGGGATTGGTTGCGACTTACGTCCTTTGGTAAGTAAACTGAAATCTTGAATGATTGCTTCTCCGTTTTTCGAAAAAATATCCCAAGTGTGCTCTATTTGCAATACATCTTCATCAAACTCTATCGCTTCAAACGTATTCAAGTCAATCCCTTCTTGCTCTTCCGTGGTAAAGAACGCAATGACGTCCTCTCCCTTGAAAACAGCTTGATTTTCTTTTAAGTTTTCAATTGTCGCTACCAATTCCGCATTTGGGCAATACGATGCATTGATCATTATATTGCTTTCCAACTCTACCATTGGATATTTCTCAGAAAGATACTCTTCGGTGATGGTGGTCGTTGTAACCTCTAGATATTTCTCCCATTTCTCTCTAATCGTCAATATGCCGACTCTAATGTCTGCTACTGGTCGTGTGTATGTAAATGGCAATAGTTGGTTACGAGAAGGACCATCGAAAAGAATGTAGTTCATTGTAAAAATTTAAAAAAAATTGAATATCTATTTTAAGAAGTCTTTGCTCCTCTAAGTTAATATGCTCAAAAATAATCTAAATGTATAGAACAAAAAAAGCCTTTCAACAATTTGAAAGGCTTTATATATGATTTCGCTAAAATTATTTTTTAAACTTAGCGTATTTGTTTTTGAACTTGTCAATACGTCCTGCCGTATCTATCAATTTGGATTTACCAGTATAGAACGGGTGAGATGTTCTTGAAATCTCCATTTTTATCAACGGATACTCAACTCCTTCAAACTCGATAGTTTCACTTGTGTTGGCTGTAGATTTAGTTATGAATACGTCTTCATTAGACATATCTTTAAATGCTACCAATCTATAATTTTCTGGATGTATACCTTTTTTCATCGCTAAATGCTTTAATTCTATTCTATTTTCGAGGTGCAAATTTAATTCTTTTTTACAAACTAACAACAAATTTATTAGAATAATTTCAAACTTATTTTTGTAACGTTTCATTATATTTGAATACTAACCTACACAATTAACTATTAAACTATAAAAATATGGAAACTCAAAAATTACCCACAGGAAAATTTGCGTTAAATTACGGTATTGCCTTAGGGGCAGTAATGATACTTATAACTGTTGTTTTGTATGTTACAGGAATGGCTTTAGAAGGTATCCAATGGCCTAATTATCTATACTATTTAATTTTTCCAACTATAATTATCTACGCTATAAATCAATACAAAAAAAAGAATGATAATATTTTAAGTTTAGGGGATGCTTTAAAAGTTGGTGTGGCAATTGCTGTAATTAGTGCTTTAGTGTATGTTATATATGGTTTGATCTTTAACTATTATATAGACCCCGATTTTATGGAGAAAATGACAGAAGTCACAGGTGAGAAAATGATGGAAAACCCTAATGCCGATCCTGAAATCGTAGAACAACAGTTAGAGATGATGAAAAAATTTCAAAATCCGATTTTAGGGTCTGCTATATGGGTTGCATTTAGTGCTATTTTTGGATTAATTTACTCTCTTATTAGTGGACTTATTATGAAGAGAGAAGCTTAATGGATAATATTTATATATATTTGAAGTATTAAATTTCAAATATATATATGGACATATCAGTAGTCATACCACTACTTAACGAAAAAGAATCTCTAAAAGAATTATATGATTGGATTGCAAAGGTTATGCAATCCAATCATTTTTCTTATGAAATCATTTTTATAGATGATGGCAGTACGGATGGCTCTTGGGACATTATTTCTGCCCTTTCACAACAAGACGACAATGTAAAGGGCATTCGCTTTTTAAAGAACTTCGGAAAATCACAAGCACTACATGCTGGATTCGAAAAAGCATTGGGTGAAGTCATCATAACTATGGATGCCGACTTGCAAGACAATCCTGACGAAATCCCAGAGCTTTACAATATGATTGCAAACGGCAAATTCGATCTGGTTTCCGGGTGGAAAAAAAAGCGTTTTGACAATAAACTTACCAAAAACCTACCATCAAAACTATTCAATTGGGCTGCCAGAAAAACATCTGGTGTCAAATTAAACGATTTTAATTGTGGCCTTAAAGCCTACCATAACGATGTTGTAAAAAACATAGACGTCAATGGAGAAATGCATAGATATATACCTGTATTGGCTAAAAATGCAGGTTTTTCCAACATCGGGGAAAAAGTAGTGCAGCACCAAGCTCGAAAATATGGAGAAACCAAATTCGGAATGGAGCGATTTGTCAATGGTTTTCTAGACCTGATTACGATATGGTTCATTTCTCGTTTTGGAAAAAGACCAATGCACCTCTTCGGAGCATTGGGAGTTATAATGTTCATAGTTGGCATTAGTTTTGCCGCTTATTTGGGAGTAGACAAACTATTTCTCAATCCGTATGGCAGATTGATAACTCAACGTCCTCAATTTTACATAGCATTGGTTACCATGATCATCGGTACTCAATTTTTCGTTGCAGGTTTTTTAGGAGAAATCATTTTAAACACCAAACGCAGCAAAGATCGCTATTTAATTAAAAATGAATTAAATTTCCAATCGAGACATTCAAATTAACGTCTCCTTGGGTTTTAACATTTTTATAATTGCTTATTTTTGCTCTCTATTAACATACCAATGATATATATAGAACCAGAACTCCTAAAAAGGGTAAATACTTGGATTAACCCAACTTTCGACAAAGCCACCCAAGATCATATCAAAAACTTGATAGCTACAAATCCTATGGAATTGAAGGAAAGCTTTCATAAAGATTTGGAATTTGGAACTGGAGGTATGCGTGGTGTCATGGGAATAGGAACCAATCGCATAAACAAATATACGTTAGGAAAAAACACACAAGGCTTGTGTAATTACATGCATGCTGTTTTTCCTGGAGAATCTCTTAAGGTAGCCATAGCATTCGATTGTAGGCACAATAGCAAATCTCTGGCAAAAGTCGTAGCCGATGTCTTTTCGGCCAACAATGTCGAAGTCTTTTTATTTGAAGACCTTCGCCCTACACCGGAACTATCCTTCACCCTAAAGCATTTGAACTGCCATTGTGGTATCGTTTTGACAGCATCACACAACCCCCCGGAGTACAATGGCTACAAAGTCTATTGGCAGGATGGAGGACAATTGGTCCCACCACAAGATTCTGCAATCATTCAGACGATAAACAACTTGGAATATTCAGAAATAAAATTTGAAGCCAACGAAAATCTGATACGATACATTGGAAAAGAAGTGGACGACGTATTCATAGATGCATCGGTAAACAATGGGAGTTTCAATACTCCTGACAAAGTCAAAGAAGACTTTAACATTGTTTTCACATCTTTGCATGGGACTTCCATAACGACAATTCCAGAAACGTTCAAACGTGCTGGTTACTACAATGTTCACATAGTCGAAGAACAAAGCGAGCCAAATGGAGATTTTCCAACGGTGACATCACCTAACCCAGAAGATCCAGAGGCATTGAAGATGGCTTTGGATCTGGCAAATAAAGTAGATGGGGACATCGTCATCGGAACAGATCCAGATAGCGACCGCTTGGGCATAGCAGTTAGGAACCTAGACGACGACTTGGTTTTGTTGAACGGTAACCAAACGATGATAATGATGACGGATTTCCTATTGAAGCAATGGAAAACCGATGGTAAGATAAAAGGCAAGGAGTTTATTGGTAGTACCATTGTTTCCACACCAATGATGTCTGTCTTGGCCGAATCCCATGCCGTAGAATGCAAAATAGGATTGACCGGCTTCAAATGGATAGCCAAAATGATAAAAGACTTTCCTGAATTGGATTTCATCGGTGGTGGTGAAGAAAGCTTTGGTTTCATGGTGGGGGATTTTGTTCGCGACAAAGATGCAGTGACTTCAACTTTATTGGCTTGCGAAATTGCAGCACAAGCCAAAGCAAAAGGCAGTTCCTTTTATAAAGAGCTAATACAATTGTATGTTGAACACGGTCTATACAAAGAACGCTTGATATCCATAACGAAAAAAGGAATCGAAGGTGCTCAAGAAATCAAACAAATGATGATTGATGCCCGTGAAAATCCATTGAAAATAGTAAATCATTCCAAAGTAATCATTATTGAGGACTATCTATTGTCTTCCTCAATGAACATGGCTACTGGAAAAACCTCTACCATAGAAGTGCCTAAGTCCAACGTATTGATTTATTACACCGAAGACGGTAGCAAAATAGCCTTGCGTCCTAGCGGGACAGAACCAAAGATAAAGTTCTACATAAGCGTAAATACGACTTTAAACTCTATAGGAGAGTTCATTCAAACTGAAGAAAAGCTAGAAACAAAAATCGATGACATCTTAAAGGATATGAAACTCATATAAATGAATTACTTAAAAAAAATACTACGCTTCGCGTTACCCTATAAAAAATATGGCATATTAAACATTGTATGCAATATTTTTTACGCCTTGTTCAGTACACTGTCAATGATTGCAATGATGCCAATGATTAATGTGCTTTTCAACAAAAGCAAACGAATACTTATTGAACCTATATGGGATGGTAGTTATACGAATCTTAAAAACTATTTAGTTGATTCATTTAACTTTATAATCAGTCAAAAAATAGAAAATGGAGGAGAACAAAGTGCTTTGTATTTTATCATTTCAATTATAGTTACTCTATTTCTTTTAAAAAATCTATTTAGCTACCTGTCTTTATACTTCATCACGTTTTTAAGAAATGGGGTTCTAAAAGATATTAGAGACGAAATGTTCAAGAAAGTGGTCAACTTACCGCTTTCATACTTTTCTGAAAAACGAAAAGGGGATACCATATCAAGAATAGCATCAGATGTAGGAGAGGTACAAATGTCTTTCCTATCAGTTTTGGAATTGATCGTAAGAGAACCTTTAACCATCATTTTTGCAATAGTTGCGATGCTTTTTATAAGTGTTAAACTCACTTTGTTCGTTTTTGTTTTCATTCCTATTTCTGGCTTTGTCATTTCCTACATTGGTAAAAGCTTAAAAAAGAAATCACACCGGGTACAAAATGAAGTTGGTATGTTTTTATCCTTATTGGAAGAAACCCTTGGGGGATTGAAAGTGATCAAAGGTTTCAATGCCGAAAACCTTTTTAGAGACAAATTTGAACATTCGACCCATAGATTATATAAATTTTCCAATTCACTAATGAATCGACAGAATCTTGCCTCACCTGCCAGTGAGTTTTTAGGAATCTTGACTATTGCTGTAATGCTTATTTTTGGAGGAACAATGGTGTTTAACAAACAATTAGATGGTGGTCAATTTATTATTTTTCTACTATTGGCATATAACATATTAACACCCGCAAAAGCCATAAGTAAAGCTTCCTATAGCGTAAAAAGAGGTAATGCGGCGGCAGAACGTGTCTTGGAAATTCTGGAAAGAAAGAGTTCCATAGAAGATTCACCAAACGCCAAAACCAAAGACAGTTTCGATACTGGCATCAAGGTAAACAACATCAGTTTCAAATATGAAGAAAATTTAGTGCTCAAAAACTTCTCAATAAATGTTCCCAAAGGAAAGACCATTGCCTTGGTCGGACAATCAGGAAGTGGAAAAAGTACCATTGCAAACCTAGTAACTCGCTTCTATGATGTAACGGAAGGCAGCATCACCATAGATGATGAAAACATTAAAGACCTCACAAAGAACTCACTGAGAGGCTTGATGGGATTGGTAACACAAGATTCCATCTTATTTAACGATACCATAAAAAACAATATTCTAATTGGAAAAGAAGATGCTACAGATGAACAAATCATAGAAGCGCTCAAAATCGCCAATGCATGGGAATTCGTAAAAGATTTGTCTAAAGATATTAATACTAATGTAGGAGATTCGGGAAATAAATTATCCGGAGGACAGAAGCAACGCCTAAGCATAGCCAGGGCCGTACTAAAAAACCCTCCTATAATGATATTGGATGAAGCTACATCTGCTCTGGATACTGAAAGCGAACGTTCAGTACAAATTGCTCTGGAAAACATGATGAAAAACAGAACATCCATAGTCATAGCACACAGGTTATCTACCATACAAAATGCAGATGAAATAATTGTGATGCAAAAAGGGGAAATTTGCGAGCAAGGAAAACACAATGAGCTAATTGCCAAGAACGGAGTCTACAAAAAATTGGTAGACATGCAAAGCTTTGAATAAGGCTGCAAAATACTTATAATGGAAAAAGGATGAACAATATGTTCATCCTTTTTCATTCTGTGTTAGACTTGGGGACGACTAACAACATAAGTATGTTCATAATTCCAAAAGTAAAGTAAAAAAATATACAAACCAAAAAAATATGTTTTTAATCGCTTAATTCATACACTTAATCGTGATAAAATAAAGGATTCACACATAAATGAAAGCATTCGTCAAACCTTTTTTATGTGAGAAACCAATGAAAAATAAAAAAACAATACTAATTTTAAACTTTAATCAATTTACATAGTCCAATAGAAAATCAATTTCGTGACTGAAGACACAGAACTTTTAAAACTATTACAAACAGAAGGCAATAAAGACAGCGCGTTTAAAGAACTCATAAAACTTTACAAGGAGCGGCTGTATTGGCACATACGCAACATAGTCAAATCTCACGACGATGCAGACGATGTGCTACAGAATACCTTTATAAAAGTATATGGGAACATTGACAAATTCAAAGGAGAGAGCAAGCTTTATTCTTGGTTGTATCGCATTGCAACCAATGAAGCCATAACATTGATAAACAAAAATGCGAAACGCTTGCAAGTTACAAGTGAAGACATTCAAAACATAGCAATAAACAATATGCAAGCAGATGTCTACTTTGAAGGAGATGCCATTCAATTGAAGTTGCAACGGGCCATTGCCACATTACCTGAAAAACAACAATTGGTATTCAACATGAAGTATTTTCAGGAAATAAAGTACAAGGACATGTCGGATATTCTTGAAACGAGTGAAGGTGCATTGAAGGCTTCCTACCACATTGCAATGAAAAAAATAGAAACCTATCTAACATCGCATTAAACTATTTAATACTTTAACGGTCTTAATATTAGACTCGTATTTCTGTGAGAGTTAAAATATGAAAAAGAAAGATTTACATAATATAAAGAATACAGGTTTTAAAACCCCAAACCATTATTTTGAAGGTTTGGAAGATGAGATTCTAGGAAAAATAAAACTTGGCAAGAAAGTTGAATACACTGGTATGGAAGTACCTGATAACTACTTCGAAGGTGTGGAGGATGCCATATTAAGTCAAATAAAGCTCAATGAAAATATCAAAACACCTGGTTTTACAACACCAGAAACCTATTTTGACACATTGGACGATACCATCCTAAACAAGGTGTCATCAAAAAAAGGATCAAAGGTTATAACCTTGTTCAACAAGAAGACAATACTCTATGTAGCAAGTACAGCAGCTACCATTGCATTGTTTTTCAACTTGAACTCATCCGGAAAGGCCGTTACCTTCGACTCCTTGGATACCGAAGTAGTGGACAATTACATATTGAATGAAACAGAGTTCACCGATTTGGCTTCTTTATTCATTGAGGCCGAACTGAATGAAACCAGTTTCATAGATTACAATCTAAGTGATGACACCTTGGATTCCTACTTGGAAGATTTAGAAGACAATGAATTAATTTCAGAATAAAATGAAAATAAAAGAAATACTCATACCTATACTTGCTTTAACGGTTTCTATCTGTGCCTATGCACAAAAGCCTGATAAGAATAAAATCAAGGCTCTCAAGATTGCCCATATCACGCAAGAATTGGATTTGACAGAAAAAGAAGCCCAAGCATTTTGGCCCGTTTACAATGCCAATGAAGATGAGCGGGAAAAACTGCGTTCTGTAAGCTATAAAAATCATTTAAAGGACAAAAAGTCGGAGGAGATAACGGAAGCCGAAGCAAAAATGTTATTGGACAACATCATAAAGATGGAAGAAGCACGCCTGAAACTTCAAAAAGACTATTATGCAAAACTCCAAAAGATGCTTTCGGCAAAAAAAATCATGAAACTCATGAATGCTGAACGTTCTTTCAGAAGAAAGATGATAGAACAATTCAAAGATAGGCACAGAGGAAAAAAGGGAGAACCAAGAAGATCTAGACATTAAAAAAAGCAGCCAATGGCTGCTTTTTCAATAATATCCATACAAGTTCCTACTTGAACGTTAACTTCGATACTCTTTTGTTTCCAGCAGCATAAGCAACACTATCGTTTTTAAAGCGAATGGTATAATAGCCTTCATCACTCAAATGCTTCCATGTGCTTCCGCCATCATTGGAATAGTCAACCCCTTTAAATCCGATGGCGATTAGTTCCTTTGCGCCTCCATTTGGAAGGTATTGTACGCAACTTCTATAACCAGGGCTTTGGTTTTGTGCTACCAACTCCCATGTTTTCCCTCCATCTTTCGTCCTAATTTTATTGGAGGCATTGTCATCCGGTTTCGTGTAATCACCTCCAATGGCAAAGCCATTGAGCTCATCGTAGAAATCCACTGAATACATACCTGTAGTTTCAAGACCTTGCACGATGGGTGTTTCGAAAACCTCCCAAGTATGACCTTTGTCTGGCGAGAATAAAATTCGACTAGCCTTTCCACCAGTGGCAACCCAAGTCTTGTCACCTACAATGGCTATGTTCGTATCGCTGGCAGCAAAGGCAGCTTCCCCATCTTTGGCTTTTGGCAACATGTCACAGGGCAACTTTTCCCAAGTGTCTCCACCATCTCGAGTTACTATTATGCTCATACAACCTTCTGTAGGGTCACCAATGGCTATTCCTTCTTCGTCATTCCAGAAATCCATTGCATCGTAGAAAGCCTTTTCATGATCTTCTTGATACACCAAAGAAATTTCATCCCCTCCAATTTTATATAAGAAGGCAGGGCTGGCTATGGACATTCCAAAAGCAGCATCTGCCGTACTTGCAAAAGACCTAAAATTCAACTTCTCATTGTCTTCGTCTATCTTAACGGGGTACAACACGCCATTCTCATCAATCATCCCCCCTTTTCCATTGGACGCTAGAAAGAATGCTCCATCATAGCCTTTTATCATTTCCAAGGCTCTGACATTCAAGGTAGAATCTTCTATGAGTGTTTCAATTTCTACCTCGGTAAAGTCCCTCGACACGAATTCAATCTCTTTTTTAGTTTCCTTTTTTCCGCAAGAAAAAAACAACAGAAGCAATGCCAATGTCACTATAATGGGTTTATTCATATTCTATGATTTAAATTGAGCTAATAAATATACTGCATTTAAACACATTATACGCTTATATCTAGGTTTCGTCTTTTTACTTTTTGATATTTCGACCAAATCCATACCAATAGCATATTCTCACAAAAAGGTTTAATTAGCTTATGTTCATTACATATTCCATCTAAAATCGTACCTTTGCAAGCCGAATTAAAAGAGATAATGCTTTGATTTTAATTCATTTAATTAAACACCAGTCATCTGCTTCATTAATACTGAAGTTTTAAAAGACTGAATACCGAGGATAAAAAAGAAATGAGATTACACAGAAATTTATGTTTTGCCACTGTTGATGGTTTATTGCAAATCTTTAACGAAGGACAATATGCCGACAAAGTAGTACAACAACTTTTAAAACGTGACAAGCGTTGGGGAAGTCGAGATAGAGGGTTTGTGGCCGAGACCACTTATGACATCGTACGGTGGAAACGCCTATATGGTGAAATTGCAAATGTAAAAGAGCCTTTTTCCAGAGATGACATTTGGAGACTATTTGCAGTTTGGGCAACCTTGAAGGGAATTAAACTTCCTGATTGGAAATATTTTGAAGGCACGCCTTCCCGCAAGATAAAAGGTCGTTTCGATGAATTGTCCAAGATTAGAAAGATAAAAGAATCATTTTCTGATTGGATGGACGAATTAGCCTCCAAAGAGCTGGGTGAAACTCTTTGGAGCAAAGAAGCTACTGCATTAAACGAGCAAGCGGATGTTATTTTGAGGGTAAATACCTTAAAAAGCACCAAGGAGAAGTTGCAAGAAGAATTATTTGACTTGGACATAGAAACCGAATTCATAAAAGGATACCCTGAAGCTTTGAAACTAAAAGAACGTGGAAACGTATTTACTACAGAAGCATTTAAAAAAGGGTTTTTCGAAGTTCAAGATGCTTCCTCTCAATTGGTTGCGGGATTTTTAGATGTAAAATCTGGAATGAAAGTTGTAGACACTTGCGCAGGAGCTGGTGGAAAGACATTGCACATAGCTGCCTTGATGGAAAACAAAGGTCAAGTCATTGCCATGGACATCTATGAAAACAAGTTGAGAGAATTGAAGCGTCGTGCCAAACGTGCTGGCGCCCATAATATAGAAATGCGTGTAATAGATTCTACAAAACCCATTAAAAAACTATATGACAAGGCAGATCGAGTGTTAATAGACGCTCCTTGTTCCGGTTTGGGCGTATTGCGTAGAAACCCAGATGCCAAATGGAAATTACAACCTGAATTCATAGAAAAGATAAAAAACACTCAAGCAGAGATCCTAAATAACTATTCCAAAATGGTAAAACCTGGTGGAAAGCTAGTATATGCAACTTGTTCCATCTTACCTTCTGAGAATCAAGAACAAGTTGACAAATTCTTGGCTTCTGAAAATGGAAAAGACTTTACATTTGTAAAAGACAAAAAGGTATTGGCCCACGAATCCGGTTTCGATGGATTCTATATGGCTTTGCTGGAAAAAAGACATTCCAATTAATTCAACCATACAATGAAACGTTTATACTTAAATACTACCCTACTACTATTTAGTTTAACAGCATTTGCACAAGTACCGGCCGGATATTATGATTCGGCGACGGGAACTGGTTACGCATTGAAAACACAATTAAAGGACATCATAGATGACAACAATGACGGGTTGTCTCCCGAATACGAAGCTACGGACCCTGGATATGGAGGGTTGTATGTTACCTATCAAACATCAGACGTAGACAATTATTATGAAAACAATGGGTCTCTGTTGGATATGTATACCGAGAATCCCAGCGGTACGGATATAAAGGAATACGATCACATAGCAGATCAAGACCCCGGGTCTGGTGGAACGGCAGAAGGACAATTCTTCAATAGAGAACATTTAATTCCTCAATCGGTTTTCAATCAAGCGACACCACAACGCAATGATGCTCACTTTGTGATACCGGCAGACAAATACATAAATGGAGAACGAGCTAGTTTTCCTTTTGGAGTAGTAAGCTTACCAGCAAGTGACACCTATACAAATGGTTCCAAAAAGGGCAATAACTTGGACTCTGGATATTCCGCAGGATATTCTGGAACGGTATTCGAACCCATAGATGAATTTAAAGGAGACATAGCTAGAATGCACTTTTATTTTGCAACGCGTTACGAAGACAACGTTGCCGGGTACAGCTACGACATGTTCAACAATACAAGCGGCCAAGTATTTACTGACACGTTTTTAAGCATTTTGTTGCAATGGCACGCTCAAGACCCCGTGTCTGCTAGGGAACAAGATAGAAACAATGCCATCTTTGCCAGACAAAACAATAGAAACCCTTTCATAGACAATCCAAGTTATGTAAATACGATATGGGGTGGCGGCTCTGCAGATACGCAAGCTCCCACCGATCCAACAAACTTGATAGCTTCAAACCCAACGTCCAACACCGTAGACTTGACTTGGACCGCATCAACAGATGATACCGCAGTGACAGGATACGATGTGTACGTGGATGGTAGTTTTCATGTCTCCACAAATTCAGCAACGACTTCTTATACCGTCACGGCATTGGCACCCTCAACGACATATGCCTTTACTGTTCTTGCTGTCGATGCCGCCAACAACATGTCTGGACAAAGCAACTCCGTGAATGAAACCACTTTGGCTGGTACCAATGGTGGCACTTGCGTTTTAGAAAACTTTGAAAACATACCAGCGAATTCAACCGGGTATTCAAACAGAACATGGACAGGGGCAAATGGAATTTGGAACGCCACCAAAGCTAGAACTGATCAAACCATAAATGATAGGGCAATTACGATCGATGTAAGAAATACAACAAATGGAACCTTGACTTCACCAACGGTCTTAGGAGGCATAGATGATTTCACAGTTACCACACAACAAGTTTTCACTGGTACGGCTGGTAGTCTCAGCCTTTATGTGAATGGTGTATTTAAAGGAAACATACCTTATAGTACAGCCGTACAGACCACGACGGTATCAGACATTAACATCGAAGGCGCAATAACAATAGTCATTCAAGATGACAATACTTCTGGAGGGAGTGCCCGCGTGTCAATAGACGATTTGTCTTGGACCTGTTACTCTGTTCCGACGGACATAAAACTATCAGCCAAAGCCTATTTGCAAGGCCCTGCTTTAAATAGAAGTGCTATTTCAGGGGAAGAAGATTGGATGAGAGATGACTTGAGAACTAGCAATTTGATTCCTACCACAAGTCCTTATGATGCCACGACATGCAACTCCAACGTATTCAATACCACAGGTAACGATGCCATTGTGGATTGGATATTAGTGCAATTACGAGATGCCAACGACAACTCTTCTGTTTTGGAAAGCCAATCGGCACTCATACAACGTGACGGAGACATTGTCGATGTAGACGGAACTTCTGCCCTAAGTTTCGCATTGGCTCCAGACAATTACCATGTCGCTCTCAAACATCGCAATCATTTAGGTGTTATGACACTTAATGCCATAGCAATGTCTACAACTACGACAACTGTGGATTTTACTGATGCCAATACTCCAATCACTTTTGGTACAGAGGCACAAACGACTTTCGCAATGCCTAATGGCATATTGGCAATGTGGGGAGGAGACGCAAACAACGACGGTAGATTGAACTATTCTGGAGCCCTATCCGATGTTCCCAACATAAGAAGTCAGGTGTTCAACGATCCAAACAACTCCGTCTTTGGAGGACCTCCAGTGGCTAGTTACCCATCGATCGGCTACTATTCAACAGATGTGGATATGGATGGGGTAAGCGTATATTCTGGAGCAGCAAGTGATGTTTTGTACATAAGGAACAACATCTTTAACAATCCTTCCAATTCAGTATTTGGAGGGCCGCCAACTTCAACCTATGTATTTATACAACAGTTGCCGGAAGGTGCAAATTAAAGTGCTAAAAAACGATATATCAAAAGAAAAGCGACTCATTAGGAGTCGCTTTTCTTGTTCTTGGAAGAGCAAAAATTAATCTTACTTTATAAGTATTCTCACTGTTTCCAAATTATCTTTAGTTTGAACTTGTACGGTATACAAACCAAATTTCAAAGATGACAAATTCAATCTGATCTTATCTCCTGAAAGATTCGATGAAGTATGCACCATTCTTCCATTATCATTGAACACTCTAAAAATTGCATTTTCTACAGCTTGATCAAAATTGAAATTAAACACACCATCTACACTAGGGTTAGGACTAGCCATTACATTTTGTGCAACCAATGCCGCTCTGGATTGCCCATCTGCTGGATTTGAACCTCTACCTGGAATAGAATCATGTCCATTATTCCTTGGGGCAATTACATTTATTGAATAATCTTCAGTTTCTCCAAACCAAGCATCTCCACAAGGTGTCAATTCCTCTCCGTGAACAGCTCTTATTCTCATGATGGTATTTCCTAACTTTGCACCAGCTGGAACTGTAAAGAACATAGTCCATGCATCAACCGTAGGGTTTGACTTATATAGTATCTTTCCTTCTGCTACATCGTCAAAATCTCCATCTTGATCCCAATCTACCCAAATACCAACTTGAGTAGCCTCCCAACCTTGATTTATTTTTATGGACATAACGGAGGCTTCATTGGTGTTGGTATAGGGTCCAGCTTGAACGCTCGCATTCGGGAAATCATAAAATTCATAGCCACTATTGTAAGTCGTGATATTGCTTACTCCAGAAAATTCAACTTCAGAAATGTACTGTCCTATAGGTCTTTCATTGTTGCTAGGGCATCTATTTTCAGTAACGAAAATAGTATAGTCCTCTACTTCTCCATTGTTGTGAAAATCTATTTCACATGGTCCCAACTCCAAATCATAGCTATATCTTACCCTCATTCTTGTTGCTCCTGGCTCAGCATTACTAGGCACTGCTATTTGCCCCGAAATTGGTCCAGTACCATTTTTGTACAATACTCTTTCTGTAGATTCAAACGATTTGTTTCCATTCCAGTCTATCCAAGCTTGGATAGTTAAATATGGCCAGTGCTCCCACTTTGTCGTTACAGTTAAATCATACTCCTGACCTTGTCCTACCGAAGCACTTTCACTTACAAAGTTGGAATAGCCATTGATTCCTAATTCTGAAGTATGGTTCAAATTGGATAAACGAACATTGGTGATGTGGTTGTTACCTTCCTTTACAACAACGCTGCAATAGTGCAATGGGCATTCATCATTCTGGCTTACAACTGATTGAAAAACCATAAAAAAAGCGAGTGTTAATAATTTTGTAATTGTTTTCATTGATTTAAAGTTTAGTTTGGTATTAATTGATTTTTGTGTGTTTTTTTATTTAATACATTTATCCTATAGATTAACTATGTTAATTTGAAGTAAAACTTAAAAATATAAAGCTATTACTGCCAAGTCATTAACCGGTTTGGTAAATAAGATGTCTATCTAATGAATAAGTACTTTCTTCCTTATTGTCGATATGGTCCAGATGTGGTATGATTAGTTTTATGTTGCTCCTACTATATTACCATGTTATGTACGAGCATGGCTTAAAAATTTTAATTGATTAATTATTAATGTGCGACACTGGTTGTTGTAAAAACCTATAATTACATATCTACTATTTGAAAGCCTAAGTTCATTTGGCTTTACAGGTATTGTTACTGATACAAAACTATGTCATAAAGATCAATATCCTTTTTTTTAGATGTTAAGGAATAATGAATTAATCTATAATTTAACTTTAGGTAATTATCGTATTGAATATGACTAATAAAGCATAAGTGTCAGCTTCTATTTAGAACCCGATCTAATATGACGGCCTCTCTCACTGCATGTTTCATTGGGTCTAATTATGTAACATCACCCTCTATGGGGATATGGAATGCTTCAGTTACTGGTGGAACTTCAGAATATCATTATACATTGGTAGGTTAAACGTAGTGATGGACTGAAGCTTATGTATTGTACATAAGGGGCAACGTTTTCAACAATCCTTCAAATTCAGTATTTGGAGGGGCTCCGACTTCTACTTTTGTACAACAATTGCCAGAAGGCTCAAAATTAAAACAGTAATAAAATCATAGCATTATAATAAAAGAGACTCTCTTCGAATCGCTTTTTTGTTTATGAAAGTTAGATAATTATTTCTTAAAACCAAATTTCATTTTCTATTGAAAAATAAACGATCCTCCCTCTGAAGCAAGTCTATGGAGTAATCAAAGAAAAAAATGTAAATTCGATAGTAAGGTCATACTACAGATTTACAATTATACATTTTCATTATCAAATTCTTCCATTGTCCCAATCAACTAAATACATAAACACAAAAAATACACACTAACAATTATATGCAAATAACTCACGAATTTCATTGTTTTTACTTAATGATTAACAGCTTTTCACTGCAAAACACATGCTATATTATTCAAATTAACCAACTAATCACTAAAATCAGATTATATAGTATTATTTTAAGATAAGATAATACTAAAATGATATTATTGAAATTGGTAACTTAGCATTAATGTAATGTGTGTTGTAGGATAAAAATAATTGATTTCATTTCATCCAACAAGATCAAATTGTTGCTCTTTAAGCATAATATGCATTGGTTGCGGCGTACAGATTTGAAAGTGCAAATCTGATGGGATAAGAATTCCCTAAAACCATAGAGATATTCCAATTAGATTTTGAAAAGAGAGTCATCACACAATATTCAGATAGCCATCAGAACACATTGCATACACTCCAGAATATAAAATAGCCTCAAATTTACAATAGAAAACAATTCTCTAGTGATTATAAATATGAACTTGAATTAGTTATATGGTATAATACAACGTGATATGAAGTTCTTTGTCATATAAGATCTTATAGATGAATTGATGGTAAATGGAAAATTCAGGTAGAGCAGGATGAAATTTCGCCAATTTATACTAGTATAAAATTGCCTTGAAAAAGATGAATCGATGTTTGGAATTCCAACATTGATCTAATGTTTAATATTAATCCTTAAAATTATGAAGAAACAAGTACTGAAAGTTCTTGCCCTACCATTGTTCTTTGCACTTGTCTGTGCATCGAGCCATGGGCAAGAACAAAGGAAGTCCTTACAAAAGGAGGACAATGCGAAAACAGAGCCCGCTCTAATCAAGACATTTGAAGAGTCGTCATACAGGCTGCAAGATGCCAATGCCATTTTTAGAAGCGAATTGAATGCCGGGGAAAAGGATGGTTTCGTCCAAATCAAATCCGAAAGGGATGGACTTGGATTCACCCATCGGAAACACCAACAACAATACGATGGCATCGACGTGGAATTTGCCACCTACACCCTGCATGCCAAAAACGGAAGGGTGAAGACCATGAGTGGCAAGTTCTATCATTTGGAAGGCGTGAATACCACACCTAAACTGACAAGGGAACAGGGGTTGCAAATTGCCATCGCTCACATCGGGGCACAGAGTTACATGTGGGACGATGCAAGTATATCAAAACGGATGGGATATTCCAAGCCGAAAGGCGAATTGGTGTTGTTGCCAAATCTGGATGCCCAAGGTGAGGACACGTCCAAAAATGCGAGATTGGCATACAAGTACGACATCTATGCGACCCGACCACTGAGCAGGGGCAATCTGTATGTCGATGCCGTTACAGGAGCTCCGTTGTTTTACAACAGCAAAATAAATCATCTGAGACCATACTCTCATTCTTCAGCCAATTCAACAATCGTCAAGGACAATGAAGAAGCAAATTGCGAAACAGAAGCAAATGTTGGAGCTCTAGGAACTGCAGACACACGTTATAGTGGTCAAAGAACGATCACCACACAGCAAGTCGCCAATGGCTATATATTGAGAGACCTTACGAGAGGTGGAGGAGTCTTCACCTTCAACTCCCAACGTACGAACACCGCTCCTTTTGTCGACTTTTTTGATGCCGACAACGATTGGACGGCAGCAGAGTACGACAATGCAAACAAGGACAATGCTGCTTTGGATGTACATTGGGGACTTGGGGAAAGTTACGACTATTGGATGGAGAGGCATTCCAGAAACAGTTACGATGGGAATGGAGCACCAATAAATAGTTGGGTACACTATGACTCTGAACCAGGTGGTGAGGGTATGGACTCTGCTTTTTATAGCGGTAATGGTAATTTGTTTTTTGGAGATGGTACTGCTCCGAACAATCAAGGAAATGGTAGAGATGCTTTGACCTCCTTAGACATAGTAGCACATGAACTCGGACACGGAGTAACCGGAGCGACTGCGAATTTCCTTTTTCCTGGAGAGCCAGGCTCCTTGAACGAAGGTTTTGCGGATATTTGGGGAGCAGCTGTAAAACACCATATCAAGGGAAACGGAAGCGACACGGCTCCTGGAGCCAATGTTTGGTTGGGTGCAGATGAAATTTCCATAAACCCTTCTGTCAACATAGGCAATCCTAATGCAACTGATCGTCCAGACACCTATGGGGGAATGTTCTGGAAAAATTCCAATTGCAATAACCCATCTGATGACAATGGTCATTGTGGTAGAGCTAACAATTCGTCAGTGATGTATCACTGGTTTTACCTGTCCGTTGTCGGGGGAAATGGAACTAATGATAATGGGTATACATTCAACGTCAATGGAATAGGGATGAAAAAGGCCGAAAAGATAGCCTATAGGGCATTGAGTGTCTATTTGACGTCAACCTCCAAGTATGAAGATGTCAGAACGGCAACAATACAATCTGCAAGTGATTTGTATGGAGCAGGTGGTGCAGAGGAAATGACAGTGACGAATGCATGGGCAGCCGTTGGTGTCGGCCCCGTTGGAGGCCCGATATCATATTGTAATTCCAATGGAGCTAGTACCAACGAGGAGTACATCACCAGAGTACAGATAGGAACCATAGACAAGGCATCCTTAGGAGGTACCACCAGCACAGGGTATTCTGACTTCACCTCGACATCCACGAGTTTGTCCAAAGGGGCAACCGCCACGATCACCATAACGCCGATATGGGTGAACGTGGTATCCAACGAAGGCTTTGCCGTATGGATAGATTACAACAAGGATGGGGACTTTGAGGATCCTGGGGAACAGGTATGGACAAAGGCCGTCTCCCAGGACTTGGTTGCAAGTGGGACCTTCACCATTCCTGCCAACGCTCCCAACGGAGCTACGAGAATGCGCGTGTCCATGAAGTACAACGGTGTTCCCACACCTTGCGAGTCCTTCTCCTATGGGGAGGTCGAGGACTATACCGTCATCATCGATGGCGTGACTCCTCCGCCCCCGAGTGGCTACTGTAGTTCCAATGGGAAGAACACCAATGGCGAGTACATTTCCAGAGTGCAGTTGGGAACCATAGACAAGGCATCCGGAGCTGGCTCCACCAGCACGGGGTATTCGGACTTCACCTCGACCTCCACGAATCTGTCCAAGGGAGTAGCTGCCACGATCACGGTGACTCCGACATGGACGGGTACCAAATACAATGAGGGTTATGCCGTATGGATAGATTACAACGACGATGGTGACTTTGCAGACCCAGGAGAACAGGTATGGACAAAGGCTCCCTCAAAGACGACACCGACAAGTGGAACCTTCACCGTTCCTGCCAATGCTTCCATTGGTGAAACGAGGATGCGCGTGTCCATGAAGTACAACGGCATACCTACGCCTTGCGAATCTTTCTCCTATGGAGAGGTCGAGGACTATACCGTTGTCATTGGGGCCGCTCCCCCTCCAGTCGACTACTGCAGCTCGAATGGGCAGAACACCAACGACGAATACATCTCAAGAGTCATAATCGCGAACTTAGACAAGACATCCGGAGCAGGTACCACCAGCACGGGATATTCGGACTTCACATCGACATCCGCGAATCTGATTGCAGGTAGTTCTACTTTTGTTAATATAGTACCTTCTTGGACTGGCATAGTATACCCAGAGGGCTATAGCATATGGATAGATTACAACAAGGACGGGGATTTCACGGATTCCGGAGAGCAAGTATGGACAAAGGCCCCCTCCAAGACGACACCAATAGTTGGATCATTTGCAATACCTGCAAGTACTCCAATTGGTGAAACGAGGATGCGCGTGTCCATGAAGTACAACGGCATACCCTCGCCTTGCGAATCCTTCTCCTATGGGGAGGTCGAGGACTACACTGTCAACATCGCTGGAGCCTTCTCCTCCCAAACGATTGCTTTCAAGGAGGTTGTCAATCTCTTTGAAGTGGATGTCCATCCAAATCCAGCAAAGGAGACACTGTATGTCAAATCCTCGGAAAGGGAGAACTCTTCCCACATCTCCTATGTCGTGATGAACATGTTGGGGCAAAAAGTGGCAAGGGGAATCTTGACAGCAAATGGAATCGATGTAAGTGATTTCGAATCTGGGTTGTACATGCTTAGGTTGAGCGGCAAGAATGGCACGGCCACAAAAAAGTTCATCAAGCAATAAATAGCTTGGCTAAAACCAATTGCAAGGACATTGAAATATTTTCAGCAATGCTTGATTCCACGCCCATAGGTCAACATTGTTTTTCATAGACAGAAATTTGGATATCCCATATAGCTTTTTTTTTCATTGTTCCATAAACACCACCGTCAAAGACAGTGGTGTTTTTTTATGAACTCAACCATTTTAAGCTTTGCTCTCAAACGAGACTTTTAATGGCAAACAGACAGCAGGCAAAGTATCGTGGATTTGGCTGTTGAAGGGTATCTATAAGTTAACGTGTACGACTTGCAAATCGTCAATTCGTCGAAAAACATACAATTTTTGAAGTATGTCGTTGAAAATTTCAACTTGTCCAATTCCCCCTAAATCATCCATTTCTGGGTTTTGAACCTCGACTCTTTAGTTTTGGTTAACAACCCCGTGAATAACTCTGAAATTAAGTACACTTTTTACTAAGGGAATACCACTAAAAAACTTAAATTTGCATTTTTAAAACAACACACAAATCAACAGACAATGATTCATTTCTTCGGAAACCAAAACAGTAAGGTATTTGCTGTTCAAGTAACAAAAGAATTAACAGCTGAAACAATCTCAAAGCTTAACTGGCTTTTCGGCAATCAACCTAAAATAAATGCAGCGTCTTTGGACGCTTTTTTTATTGGCCCACGTGCTGCGATGATAACACCTTGGAGTACCAATGCAGTGGAGATAACTCAGAATATGGGAATTGAAGGCATCATTAGGATTGAGGAGTTCGAAACATACAAAGAGGATTTCTCTGATTTCGACCCTATGATTTCTGAAAAATTCAATGGCCTGAATCAAGAATCATTTACAATCGACATAGATCCAGAAGCGATTTTGAACATTGAAGACATTTCGGCTTACAACAAGCAAGAAGGTCTATCATTAAGTGACGAAGAAGTTGAATACTTGGAAGGTGTATCGAAAAAGATTGGTCGTCCATTGACAGATTCGGAAGTTTTTGGATTTTCTCAAGTAAATTCAGAACATTGTCGCCATAAAATCTTCAACGGTACATTTGTTATCGACGGCGAAGAAAAACCAACGTCACTTTTCAAGTTGATAAAAGAGACTTCGAAACAACATCCCAACGATATAGTTTCGGCATATAAAGACAATGTAGCTTTCATAAAAGGCCCAAAAGTGGAGCAGTTTGCGCCTAAAACGGCAGACAAACCAGATTTCTACACTACAACAGAATACGAATCTGTAATCTCATTAAAAGCAGAAACGCATAATTTCCCAACCACTGTAGAACCTTTTAACGGTGCTGCAACAGGTTCTGGTGGAGAAATCAGAGATCGTTTGGCAGGGGGAAAAGGATCATTGCCATTGGCAGGAACGGCTGTTTATATGACGTCGTACTCTCGTTTGGAAGACAACAGGCCTTGGGAAAAAGGTATGGAAGCCCGTAAATGGTTATACCAAACACCAATGGACATCCTAATAAAAGCAAGTAATGGTGCTTCGGACTTCGGAAACAAATTCGGACAACCATTGATCTGTGGTTCGGTATTAACATTCGAGCATGAAGAAGACGCTAGAAAACTAGGTTTTGACAAAGTAATCATGCAGGCCGGAGGTATTGGATATGGCAAAGCAGACCAAGCCTTGAAAGATACACCAAAAGAAGGTGATAAAATTGTAATTCTTGGAGGTGAAAATTACCGAATTGGTATGGGTGGTGCCGCAGTTTCTAGTGCAGATACTGGTGCATTTGCTTCAGGAATAGAATTAAATGCCGTACAACGATCCAATCCAGAGATGCAAAAACGTGCGGCCAATGCCGTAAGAGGTATGGTAGAAAGTGATGAAAACTTCATTGTTTCCATTCACGATCATGGTGCTGGCGGACACTTGAATTGTTTAAGTGAATTGGTTGAAGATACAGGTGGACACATCGATTTAGATGCTTTACCAGTTGGAGATCCGACTCTATCGGCAAAAGAAATCATTGGTAACGAATCTCAAGAGCGTATGGGATTGGTCATTGCAGAAAAACATATAGAAACACTAAATAAAATTGCAGAGCGAGAGCGTTCGCCAATGTACACCGTTGGAGACGTCACTGGAAATGATCGTTTTACCTTCGAATCCAAGACCAAAGGAGACAAACCAATGGACTTGGCATTGGAAGACATGTTTGGAAGCTCTCCAAAAACAATATTAACAGATACAACGGTTAATAGAAATTATAAAGACGTAACCTACGATGCAGATAATATTCTGAACTATTTAGACCAAGTACTGCAATTGGAAGCAGTTGCCTGTAAAGACTGGTTAACAAATAAGGTAGACCGTTGTGTTGGTGGTAAGGTGGCAAAACAACAATGTGTTGGTCCATTGCAAATACCATTGAACAACGTAGGTGTAATGGCTTTGGACTATAAGGGAAAAGAAGGAATCGCCACTTCCATTGGGCACTCCCCTATTTCTGGATTGATAAATCCAGTAGCAGGAAGTCGCAATAGCATTGCAGAAGCCTTGACCAATATCATGTGGGCGCCATTAAAAGACAACTTGCAATCGGTTTCACTATCTGCAAACTGGATGTGGCCTTGTAAGAATGAAGGTGAAGATGCCCGTTTGTACGAAGCGGTACAAGCCATTTCGGAATTTGCAATCGATTTGGGAATCAATGTTCCAACTGGGAAAGATTCCTTGTCAATGAAACAAAAATATCCTAATGAGGATGTCATCTCTCCTGGAACAGTTATCATTTCTGCTGCTGCAAACTGCAATGCCATCTCTAAAGTCGTAGAACCTGTTTTCAATAAAAATGCAGGCGACATCTACTACATCAACATATCCCAAGATGCTTTTAAATTGGGTGGTAGTTCATTCGCTCAAGTATTAAATGCCATTGGTAACGATGCACCAAGTGTAAAAGATGCAGGTTACGTGAAAACGGTATTCAACACCATCCAAAACTTAATAAAAGACGAACAAATAGTTGCAGGACACGATGTCGCCTCGGGAGGTTTAATCACCACTTTATTGGAACTTTGTTTTGCAGATGTTAATTTGGGAGCCGAATTGGATGTTACTCCTTTAGCTGAAAAAGACTCCGTCAAGTTGTTGTTTTCTGAAAATTCAGGAATTGTGATTCAATCTAAAGACGCTTCAATAGAAAAAGTATTGTCTGAAGCAAACATTGAATTTTTCAACATTGGAAAAGTAACGGAAAGCGATACATTAAGTATCATTAACAATGCTGAAGTATATACACTAACCGTTTCTAGATTAAGAGACGTTTGGTACAAGACGTCTTTCCTATTAGATCAAAAACAAACAGCAAACAATTTAGCTGAAGCACGTTACACCAATTACAAGGTACAACCTTTAAATTATAAATTCCCTAATCACTTTACTGGAAAACTACCTGTAATTGATGCTAGCAAGCCAAGACCCAAAGCTGCCATTTTAAGAGAAAAAGGATCCAACAGTGAGCGCGAAATGGCAAATGCCATGTATTTAGCTGGTTTTGATGTAAAAGATGTACATATGACCGATTTAATATCTGGTCGTGAAACTCTAGAAGACATACAATTTTTAGGAGCCGTTGGCGGTTTTTCCAACTCTGATGTCCTAGGATCTGCTAAAGGATGGGCAGGTGCCATTAAATACAACGACAAAGCCAATAAGGTAATTAATGACTTCTTTAAAAGGGAGGACACCCTTTCTGTGGGTATTTGCAATGGTTGCCAATTGTTCATGGAGTTGGACCTTATCACCCCTGAACATGACGTGCATGGAAAAATGATTCACAACGAATCTCAAAAACACGAGAGTTCATTTACATCTGTAGCAGTACAGAAAAACAACTCGGTGATGCTATCAACATTAGAAGGAACAACTTTAGGGGTTTGGATTTCTCATGGGGAAGGAAAATTCAGTTTGCCAAAAACAGAAGACCAATATAACATCGTTGCTAAATACGGTTACGAAGGCTATCCGAACAACCCAAATGGATCGGACTTCAATACAGCAATGCTATGTGATACAACTGGTCGCCATTTGGTAATGATGCCTCACATAGAGCGTTCTACATTTCAATGGAACTGGGCAAACTATCCTGAAGGTAGAAAAGATGAAGTGTCTCCTTGGTTGGAAGGTTTTGTCAATGCAAGATTGTGGATCGAGAATAAATAATCTTCAGAATAACATACAATTAGACCTCGTAAGTTTTTCATACTTACGAGGTTTTCATATTTTTACTCATAAATCACAATTAGAGCAATGACTAAATTTATCTCAATTTCGCAAGATCAATTCGAATTGGTTTTCAATTTATCCAAAGAAATCTGGAATGACAATTATCGTGAAATGATTACGCAAGATCAAATAGATTACATGCTCGATATGATCTATAACCCCGAACGTCTTCAAAAGAACCTAGATGACGGCTATGAATGGGAGTTCATATATCATGACAACAGTCTTGTTGGTTATTTAGCCTATGTAATACAAGATGACAATAGAGTTTTTTTAAGTAAAATCTACTTGAAAACTGCAGCTCAAGGCTTAGGATTGGGTAAACTAGCGCTTAACCGAGTAAAGGAATATGCAAAAACAAATAACTGCAAAGCGGTTTATCTAACTGTAAACAGAGGTAATGAAAAAGGAATTAGAGCCTATGAAAAAGCGGGATTTAAAATTATAGCCGAAGAAGATTTTGACATAGGAAATGGATATGTCATGAATGACTATGTCTTTGAATGTCCCATAGAATAAAGCTAAAACCATTTGTCCCTTTTAGATTTGCTTATACCATATTTTAGAAACGCAACCTAAATTCTCTTTTAAATTGAAATTTTCCCCTTTTGACAATACTACAAGAATAAAACTTTTCTATGAAGCCGAGCTACAAAGACGCAACTCCTTGATTAATCCAAAAAAATGATAAAACTTGGTAATCGTTTTGAAACAAAAGAATGGAAAATCAATTGAAAAATGAAAATCACCAAGAAACAACTATCCTTGAACTTGAAAATGCAACCCCAAAAAAACAAAGATGTCATTCATTGTACGGTACGCCTTATAGTTACTTAAAAGTAAGCATCTAGCAAATAGACTGTGATTCCCTTCTGAAAACTGTTAAAGTTGATAAAAACCGTATTTAAAAAAGGTAAACATAATAAAAAAAACATATTTTGCATCGCTAGTTGTTTGATAAACTTACACTTACCCATGGTATACAATGCTTTTAAGGCTAAAGATGAATTGAATATAATTGAAGAATATTTTGAATTGTTTTTTAACGAAGACATGATTTCTTTCAATACAACGATAGCACCAGTTGCATTACCTCTAATCACCTACATAAAAAAAGAAAATGCCATTATAGAAGCAGACAAGAACTTAGACCTTCATGGTTTGATGCTAACAGGTCTATTCTCCAATTCATATCCCCTAAAAATTAATGAAGAGGCTAGTTCGATTGGCATTGCCTTACACCCAACCGCATTGTACAAACTAATAGGCTACGATGTTTCAAAATTAAAAAACAACCATGTCCCTTTAAAGGAGGTTTCCAAAGATTTGCATCACCTATTGTTGCCCTTATTCGAATCGGAACTGAAAGACAAAATCGCTTTAGAGGCAATAAAAAACAGTTTCAAATCAATGCCTCTCCTAATAGACAAGCATACGAAAAATGTCGACCAAGCCATCAAACTCATTAGAAAAAAAGAAGGCCTTCTCAAGGTCAGTGACCTTTTGAAAGAAATACCCGTATCCCAAAAGACATTGGAAACGACATTTAAAAGAATAGTCGGCATAACTCCAGGCAAATACATGAAGCTTTTTAGGTTTATTAGATTGATGAGGAGGTACGTAAATCAAAATACTAAGATCAAAGACCTAATATTCATGTATGACTACTATGATGAATCCCATTTTACCAAAGACTTCAAGCTATTCATGAGAAAATCACCAAAAGAATACTTCCAAGAAGATTATATTTTTGCCAAAGAATACTTAAAAAAATAGTGATTACGATTTTTTACAACCTAATTCACTAAATTCTAGCTATTTTTACCCAGAGTTTATGCTACATATTTAATCAAATGAAAGTTAAGGGGTTCATTTAAAAACAGTTAGTTATTAAATATATACGAGGAAGCATAAATTTTGCTATCATTCAATTAGCAGAGGGAGCTATTTTTCAATAGCTCCTTTATTTTTACATTATTTTCAAAATAGTTCCCCATAGAATTCAAAACGATTCTCCAATGCATTTCCGACAACAAAAGACTTCAAGAAGGGCATTAGCTCATTAATTGATTCTTTTTTATTTATCACATTTGATAATCCTTGTATTTTTCATACTTTGCATATGATATTAACTCCGACTAAAATAATGACAGAAATTACACGCCTTTTTGATTTCCCTTATTACCAGCTAGAAAAATACAATCTAGACGCTTCATTGGTAACAAAATATGATGGAGAATGGATTAAAACCTCTACCAAGGAATACATAGACAAAGCCAATGCGATAAGTCGTGCGCTTTTAAGAATGGGAATTCGAAAAGACGACAAGATTGCGGTTATCTCCACAACCAACAGAACCGAATGGAACATAATGGACATTGGAGTACTGCAAGTCGGTGCCCAAAACATCCCCATTTATCCAACCATCTGCGCGGAAGACTATGAGTATGTTTTAAATCATAGCGAATCCATATACTGCTTTGTTTCCGATGAAGAAGTATTGGCCAAGGTGAACAAGGTAAAAGCAAACACTAAAGTCAAAGAAGTCTATTCTTTCGATCATATAGAAGGTTGTAAACATTATTCGGAATTATTCGAGTTGGGCAAGGACAATGGCAATCAGCATGAAGTAGAAGCAAGGAAAGATGCCGTTTCTCCAAATGACTTGGCAACAATAATATATACTTCAGGAACTACAGGGAAACCCAAAGGGGTCATGTTGTCCCATGACAACATAACCAGCAATGTATTAAATAGCATTCCCAGGCTACCTTTGTCCGATGGCAATCCCAAGGTCTTGAGCTTTTTACCAATTTGCCATATTTTTGAGCGTGTACTCATATACGTATATCAACATGCCGGAGCATCTATTTATTTTGCAGAAGGCATAGACAAGATCGGAGACAATGCCAAAGAGATAAAACCAAACCTAATGAGTGTCGTACCGAGACTCTTGGAAAAGGTATACGATAAGATATACGCCAAGGGAACAGATTTATCTGGCATAAAGAGCAAATTGTTTCACTGGGCAATTGCTTTGGGCGAACAATGGCAACCTTATGGAAAAAATGGAGCTTGGTACGAGTTCAAGCTAAAAATAGCAAACAAATTAATTTTCAGCAAATGGAGAGAAGCCCTTGGAGGAGAATTGACAACCATGGTTTCTGGTAGTGCAGCATTGCAACCAAGGTTATCACGAATATTTTGCGCAGCAGGAATGCAAGTAATGGAAGGCTATGGTCTAACAGAAACCTCACCTGTCGTTTCTGTTGGGAAATATGCGGATAATATGTTTAGAGTAGGTACAGTTGGGAAACCCATTGATGGCGTGGAAGTGAAAGTTGCAGAAGATGGCGAGCTACTTGTAAAAGGAAGAAACGTAATGATGGGATATTACAAAGACCCGGAAAAAACGGCAGAAGTCATGACTGGAGACTATTTCCATACAGGAGACAAGGGCATGTTGGATGATGATGGCTTCTTGAAGATTACTGGACGTAAGAAAGAAATGTTCAAAACATCAGGAGGAAAATACGTGATTCCAACCCTATTGGAAAACGACCTTAAACAATCACTTTTCATCGAGCAAATCATGGTCGTTGGAGAAGGCGAAAAAATGCCATCTGCCATCATACAGCCAAACTTTGACTTCATTAAAGATTGGATAGAGAAGAAAGGACATGACATAGGGCGATCCAATGAAGACATTTCGACTTCGCAAAAAGTCATAGACAGAATACAGAAAGAAATAAATGCCTGCAACAAGAAATTTGGTAAGTGGGAACAAATAAAACGTTTTGAATTGACACCGGATGTTTGGTCCATAGATGGAGGTCATCTTACACCTACCATGAAAATGAAACGAAGTGTCATCAAAGACATTTATAAAGATCTTTACGAAAAGATCTATCGACCTTAAAGACGATCTTTATCATAAACTCAAAAAACTCACTCCTCGTAAGGGGTGAGTTTTTGATTAAAACTGGTTTTCATTCTTTTTTCATTCTCTTTTAATACTAAAAAAAGAGTGTTGGACGTACTCAATGATATAATTTAGCATCATAGTTTAATGTTTAAAAGAATTAAAATCAATGAAAAATATAATTATTCTGATAAGTAGTATTATCCTTATAAGCTGTATAAGTCAAAAGAAAAAGGATTCTTATGTGGAGATTGTAAATGATTATAAGGATGCAATTAATACCAACGACTACAATATTATCAAGCCACATTTATCCAATTCTTTAAAGGCTGAAAATATGGATTATATTTCTACTTGGCTTCAGTTTTACTCTTATATAAACTATACAGGAAATAAAAAATTAAATGCAATCCAAATTGATAGCACCCAATACATTTCTGATTCAACTCTAGTTTTATTCTCAACACAGATATATAAAGATAAAACCAAAAAACCTCTAAAATTGACCCTTTTAAGGAAAAATAATGCTTGGAAGATATATAAAGTCGACTCTTTTACACCAATTGATTTTACTTTGATAACTCGTGCATCATTTACAGTTGAAGAAATTATTGGAAATAGTCCACGTGAAAATATTATAAATCTTAAAGTGTTCGATAAATTAAACTATGACTCAACTACCAATATTGGATATACTGTATATTATGATAGTGAAAATCATTTAAAATATGTAGATTTAATCAATTCACATTTAAAAGTACTTGACAGTCTTTTATTAAGTCAATATAAATTTAAATCCATCAATAAAGATGATTTTCTTGTTACAAATAATAACTCTAACAATGTTGTTACTGTAGGAGAAAGTTCTGACATTCCTTGGGTGATTTCCTTACCAGATGGCAATTCAAAGAATTCGGTTTATTTGACAGAAAAGATGGCTACAACATATTCTCACGAAATTATAGAAGGAACTCTAGTTGATACTTATAATTTAAGTAACGTAAAATTTAGATGGTTTAGAGATGGGCTTTCTGAATATTTAGCTTATAAACTTAGTCTTAAAATAGACCCAAGATCAGCTAGTTCATATTTTATGCATAATAGATTAGGCGATTATAAATTAAACAAACAAGATGGTCATTTATTAGATTGGCGTGGAAGATCCCCAAATAAGGTAGATGACGTAGGGAATTTATATGGTTCTAAATATATTTATGAAAATAATAATGGTCAATATGGAAGAGCTTTCATGTTCTTCAAAAAAACTTTCCAAGAGAATGAAGAACAACTTGTAAATATACTAGCTTCAATATATATGGAAAAGCAAGATATGAATATTGAAAAACTACTTGAAATAATGAGCGAAGAATTAAATACAGATGTTATTCAACTATTATCTAACTTTTAATAAATTTTCTCAACAATGTATAACCACAATTACTGTGGATTCAACTAGGTCCGAATCCACTCAGAATTGCTAAGGCTAGTCATAAACCGATATTTTAAATATCTTTAATACACGACGGTTACATCTACAGTTAATCAAAAATTATTTTAAAATGAAAAGCGAAATGAAATCTATTAAAAAATATATTCTATCAATTCTATTGTTTGTATCTGTAGTCTTGAGTTATGCTCAAGAATCTTCTTTTAATTTAGATAGACAAATCTATATGCATGAACCAGATTCCCAAACAAGGAATATTTCTTTAAATGTAAAAAAGGACATTACATTTATGACATTGCAAATCGCATCTAAAATTAATTTTGGTACCTTGACCATAATAATATTCAACTCAAAAGATGAAATTGTGGACGAGTTTTCAATAGAAAATAAAACTACAAGTTTAGATGACTTTAAAACAAACAACATACAAGAGGTTGTAACTGGGCAAATCACTAAAAGCATCAAAGATCCAATTCCTGGTAAATGGAAAATTAAGATGGTTACAGAAAAAGCAGTTGGTCAAGTACAGTATACTTCTATAATATATTCTAATTAACAACAAGAAAATTGACTGTACTACTCAATCTTAATCGTACCTACCTTTTATTGCTTTGTTTATTTATATTTTCCCATATCACAAGTATTGCTCAGAATATCACTAATGAAATTAGAGGTACAATAAAATTAGATAGTCGCCCCTTAAAATCACGTTAAGTATTGATTTTACTATAAATCAAGGTGTTT
>JAHDHI010000035.1 GCA_020631395.1 Bizionia sp. | reverse complement strand
TCATACAATTTACAACTATTTTATCAATTATGAGTGTTTACGGATATTCAATTAATTTTTTCTTAAAAAATTAAAAAAAAAGCCAATTAACATTGTTTTATTTAGTATTTATCACCACTTTTATAGTGGACTAATTCACTTAAAACCTGAGATATAACTATTTTTAAACAAATTACATTGTTACATTCTTTGTGAGGACTAAAGAAAACATTGTCATTTGAAATCTCACCATACCTCTTAGATCAATTTAAACACTTAATGCTTCCTTGACATCAATCAAGGGCATTTAAGCTATGCGCTTATGCAAAAAAAAGCATAAGCCAACTCAGGTCTGAACAATAAAAAAACAAATATGAAAACAAAAACTAGTGTAATTTTAACGCTATTTTTAGCGTTTATCGTGCAATTATCTTTCGCACAAGAAAAGACTGTTTCTGGCACCATCTTTGATGAAGACGGGGTTCCCTTACCTGGTGTCAACATTATCGAAAAAGGCTCCAGCAACGGTACACAAAGTGATTTTGATGGTAAATACACCCTAAATGTAAATGTTGGGAACACCATTGTTTTTTCCTTCCTTGGGTACAAAACAGTGGAACAAGCTGTAGACAACGCCAACACCATTAACGTCACAATGATCGAAGAAGCCTCTGTATTGGAAGAGATCCTCATTACTGGTGCAGTTGGTATAAAAAGAAAGCCTGATGAAATCACAACGGCTTATGAAAATGTGAAGGCAGAAGAAATCGTCGCTGCCAACAACCCTGACGCAGTACAATCCTTGGCTGGTAAAGTTTCCGGCTTGCAAATAAACACCACCAATACGGGTGTCAACCCATCTACATCCATCAGGCTTAGGGGTACTCGGTCCTTATCTGGTAGCAATTCTGCCTTGGTCGTTATCGACAATGTAATATCCTCGGCAGGGATCCTTTCGGATTTGGATCCGGAGATCATTGAATCCATCAATGTCATAAAAGGACCAAATGGAGCAGCACTCTATGGTTCCAGAGGAGGCAATGGCGTCATCGTGGTAACAACCAAGAAAGGGAACAAAAACAAGGGGAAGGTAAGCGTAAGCCTATCCAGTGCGGTTACGTTTGAAGACATAGCGTTCCTCCCCCAACTGCAAGACCGCTATGGCAAAGGGTATTGGGGGGAAATCGATGCCTTCGATCAAGGTTCCTGGGGGCCTGAATACGATGGTTCCATACAGCCAGTTGGTTTGCCTTACCCAACCGTAGACGACTTTAGATATGGCACCTATTCATTTAAAAAAGACAACATTAGAGACTTTTTCGAAACTGGTACCGCCATACAAAATACGATTTCCGTATCTGGAGGAGACAGTGAAGGCTTCTACTCCTTAACTGCAAATAGAAGAAAAACGGAAGGCATCATAGACAGAGATGCCTACAAAAAAGATTTTCTGGCCTTTAGTGCTGGCAAAACCTTTGGAAAACTATCCGTTTCTGGGAATGCTCGCCTTACCAATGAAAAGCAAAATGTATCTACCGGAGTTTACGGTCAACTTTCGCAAGCACCAAGTGACATTGACATATTCCAGTTTTCCTCGGGAAGCAACGGAGATCACTGGACAGCTTTTGGCAATAGTCCTTTTTGGGTTAAAAACAACCAAAGGGCCGAATCAAAGAACATCAGATCTGACCTATCGGCCGAGATGAGCTATCAATTCAATGACAACATAAGTTCTTTATTGAGAAGCAACATAGTGACCAACAGCGGAAATGGGATACAATATCGCAACGACTATGTAGAAGCATACACCGTAACCGGGGATGGTAGAGACATACAATCCACCTTGACCGTGAACAGCACCAATTCAAGAAGCCTGTATACGGATTTCATAACAAATTTCAATTACAAGTTAACCGAAGACATAGAGTTAAAATCGTTGATAGGCTTCAACGCAACCGAATTCAATTCGTTCAGACACACTACGGCAGGTTCTCAATTGACGTTGCCTGGTTTGTATACTGTTGAAAACATTTCCAACGGAATCAATGTTACCGATTTTACTTCAAGATCCAAACAGCAATCCATTTACTTGAATGCGGATTTAAGCTACAAAAACTATCTATACGTAAATTTGACAGCAAGAAAAGAATGGGACTCTAGGCTACAATCACCTGGAAGAACTTTAAAAGACATCGGTTTCGTCTATGGGTCTGCTGGAGTTGCCTTCATCCCTACTAATGCCTTTCCTGGCATGAGGAGCAATACGTTGCATAAGATGAAGATATCCGGAGGCTATGTAAAGGTTGCCAACATATCTGCTTTGGGGTCTCACAGTTTGTTTGACACAGGTTTTAGACCAGGAGCATTCCCTTACCCAAGCGGAGTAAACTCCTTCTTGATACCCACAACGACATTCGACAATGCCGTCGAACCTGAATTCATCAACACATACGAAGCAAATGTAAACCTAGAACTCTTGAAACGTGGAGGCATTCCAAGAATCACCTTGGATGGAAGCTACTCCTTCTACACCAACGACAACCAAATACTCAGTGCTTCGGTGTCCAGTGCAACCAGTGTATTCAGTGCTGGCATAAACGTTGGCAAGACGGAAACCAACGCCTATGAATTGGATCTAGGCCTAACCCCTTTGAAATCCGATGATTTAAGATGGGATTTAAACTTTAGCTATGCATCACAAAAAACCATAGCCACAAAAATCACCGATGATTCCGACACATTGGGTAACGGCTCACCAGGCATCTATGCCATTCAAGGACAAGAATATCCATTGATTCAGGGTAGTGCCTACGAAAGGGATGATCAAGGCAGAGTATTGATCGATGACAATGGTGTTCCAAGAATCGCTTCAGGCTTGAAGGTATTGGGAAAGACCACTCCGGATTACATTTTAAACTTCGGGACAGAAATAACGTATAAAGGGTTTAGATTAAGTGCCATTGCAGATTACAGAACTGGTCACGTCTTCTATTCCAACATATACAACAATCTAACCGGTCAAGGTAGATCTTTCATAACGGCAGAAAATGGTCGTGGGCATTTCGTATTTCCCAACTCATCCGTAGTTGGCTCTGGAGTTACGAACACTACAGTGTTGACTGGCCCATCATATAGCGCAGCCAACCCTTACAGGGCATACCAATCATTCATACAAAGTCCTAATTTTCTCGGGGTAGACGAAAATTTCATTTTGGACGCGACAGCTTTCAAATTAAGGGAAGTCGCCCTAAGCTATACAGTTCCAAGCAACTGGCTAAACAACACCCTTATAAACAATCTTTCTTTAGGAATAAGCGGACGAAATCTATTGGTTGTCACACCTAAGGAAAACAGAGGCTATAACGACCCGGAAATAGGTTCTGGCATTGGTGGTTTTGGACAAACGCCTCCAACAAGATTCTATTCTATGAATGTAAAACTTAATTTCTAAAAAAATGAAAAAAACAAATACCATATACAAGATCTTCATCATCATCCTAGTCTTAATTGCGACTCCCTCATGTGAAGATGTTTTAGTAAACGAAGATCCCAACGGCACGGTTATAGAAGAATTGGCCCCAGAAGTAATACTCCCTGGAGCTCAAACTATTCCTGCTGGCGAACTAATGACAAGAATGAATGAACTAGGCAACACCATGATTGCAACTTGGTCTGGAAACACCCAACAGATTCAAGCACCTTATTTTGACGAATTCCAGTACCAGCTATCCACAGATTTCTATAGTAACATCTGGGACAATCTAATGGCTAGAACTGGTAACTTGACACAAATTATAAACAATGAAATTCCTAGGAATTATGATTACTACAAAGGTGTTTCCAAAATATACAGAGCCTTTTTCTTTCAATATTTGGTTGACCTGTATGGAGACATTCCTTTTTCTGAAATTCATCAAAGGGGTGACAATCTTTTCCCAAAATATGACAATCAAGAAGAAATTTACACCTCACTGATCAATCAAATCAATGAAGCCATAGATCAAATCAACAATACCAATACTGCCACTGTGGTTCAATTGGGTTCCAATGATGTAGTTATGAATGGAGACATTGACAAATGGATTAGGTTTGGCAATACCCTTAAGTTAAGGCTATTGTTGCGCATGCATGATTATGCTTTGGCCAACCCCAATGAAAATGGTGTTTTAGCCTTCGTAAACAGCGAATTCTCATTATTGAACAACTCCACTACGGCATTCTTGGGAACTGGAGACGATGTTACGATTAATCCAGGGTATGCTGACCAAACTGGTAGAATGAATCCTTTCGCTGCTACTTTTGGCTATGCTGCAGGTGAATTCGGAAACGATGCTAGCGCAACATTTTCAAACAGAAGAGCCGGGCCTACCACATTTCTGGTAGAATATTTAGACGGTACGACCACTGGTGTTGTAGACAGTAGGTTGGAAAGATTATATGCCGTTAGGGGCTCACAGACAACAATACAAGGAAATACGCAAGGAGGAAATGGTCAACCATCACGCATCGGGCCAGGCCTATTGTCTGCTCCGGAACAAGATGGATACATCATAACTGCCTCTGAGTCGCTTTTCTTGCAATCTGAAGCTGTACACAAATCACTTTTAACAAGTGGAGACGCCAAAGTATTGTTTCAATCTGCCATCACAGCATCTTTTGACAGATTGGGAGCTTCCATTGGAACCTATCTAACGCAATCTGACAACGTGGATAAAATTGGATGGGTTGGCACTCCAAACAAGCTTGAAGCCATAATTACACAAAAATGGCTGGACTTGGGGGGCACGAATGGCATTGAGACATGGATTGAATATACCAGAACTGGATTCCCTAGCAATATGCCACTTCCAGAAATTGCCACTAGACCCAACAGACCCTACAGATTATTATACCCTACGTCCGAATATACTGGAAATTCACAAAATGTCAATGCCTTTGGGCAAACCGTGGATTCTGCATTCAACACCAAAATATTTTGGGATGTAAACTAAAAAAACAAAACTATGAGAAAAATAAAATCAATATCCGTTATATTAATGATTTGCTTGGTGGTCACCTCCTGCTTGGTGGATGATGAACAATCCCAACAAGAAGTCGATCAAGTAAACACGCCTATAGTAGTCGGTTTTTCAAAATCAATGGAAACCATAAGTCATTTTTCGGACATAGGCACTGTAGAGAACACTATCCGCATGGCATTTCTTGGAGGAGGAAAAGGCTTTTCCGAAATAGATTTGGAAATCCCTTTCGAAATAGATTCCAACAGTACGGCGCAACAAGGTGTCGAGTTCAATTTAAATTCATCCAGCATTACTCTTCCTGCATATAGGGATTTTGGAGAATTGCCAATAATTGTCAACACAGGTAACTTCAACCCAAATATGCCTACCGAGCTTATTTTAAATTTGCTTCCAGGAAACGTGGCCACAACGACAGATACCCGAAGAACGATAACCATCATCTTCATTGGATGTCAGTCAAATTTGGCAGGAACCTATACAAATCCTGATTTGCCCCCTGGCGCCAATGGGGTTACCGATTTTACCCAAACAACTCCCAACAATTTCACCTTCACAATGCCTTTTGTAGGTATTGGAGGAGTAACCCCAGTAGCCATGACATTGGTTGACATTTGTGGTGAAGTCAATCTTACTGGATGGCAAGGCGGCACAGCTCTCTCTGGGGAGGTTACAGTCGACAATGCCACAGGGCAAATAACGATAGACAATCTAATAATTTATTATGGAGCAACCATAGACCCAGATGACATCTGGTTCGATTTGGGAAGTTCCACTTATACACCTCAATAAAACAATTATGAAAAACATATTATCAAAACTAATATTTGCGACAATAATAGTAGCAACAGGTGTCTTTTTGAATTCATGTCAAGATGATGACACCATAGATAAAGAAGGAAAACCAAGATTGGTGCTTCAAAACAACACTGTAACAGTCACTGAAGGAGAAACAGCAGTTTTCAATATGATTCTCGACTATGCCGTAGACACCAAAATAGACCTTAGAATAGACCTTTTGGATGACAACAACAATCCCATGCCAGTGGGAGAAGTATTAAACGGGAATGGATTCGACTTGTTTGAATTGGATGACATCGATTTCCCCATTCACCCAAACGAGGCCTCCTTCCAAGTTGCGCCATGCAATGAACTGTCAGGAAACATGTATCGTAGTTGGTTTGGAGGCGGAGAGTTCTCATTTGGTTACTTGGGTGGATCTGGATACTACACTTGCTATGATCCCTTTGAAAAAAACCTCCAACTAAACATAAAAACCAAAGGAGATCTCATAGAAAATGGTTCTAGATCTGTTAAACTTAGAATAAGCTCTACATCTAATCTAAAGGCAACAATTGATGAAATCATAACCATCAACATCGAAGACTCGCCTATAGAAGATCTTACGATGACCTTTAGCTGGGATGGGAATTACCTAGGAACCACGGACGTGTGCGATATAAACGCGGGGTTGGATCTGGATTTGGAACTATATCAAGATGGTACCTTTGTAGCCTTTAGCTACAGTGATTGTCCCGAGTCCATCACTATACCGGCAAACGCTCCAGATGCATTGTACAGAATAGACGCCAGTCTTTGGACAACCAATGGCAATATGGCAAGCGGAAATATTCCTGCCATTCTTGAGTTCAACAAGAACAACACTTTCAGCGAACAACAAGATCTATCCAGTTTATTTCCGATAAACGACGGAGGTCTCAATGATGGTAACAACAATGCCATCACTTCACTATTCATTGAAAAAATCGGAGCAACATACATAATAAAAGATTCTAACGATGATTTGGTTGTTTCAGGAAAAAATCATTCTCAAGCCATTTCCCATGATGAGAAAATACGGTTAAAAAGTAAATAGACCGCTTACTCGATCCACAACTCCAACCTCCAAATACAATAAGATATGGTATTTGGAGGTTTTTTCATTCTCTTTTTCTCATTGATCAAAAAATCTTGGATGTCTAAGCTAAAATCTATAAAACAATATGTAACTTTGTGATATGGATTCCATCCATACCTTATGTTTATTTTTAATGCTTTCAATAGCTCTTAAAATCGATAGCATCTTTCTCATACTGTCCCCTTTTCCCAACCTAACTTACAAATTATTAAAAAACTCAGGAATATCCAGCTTCGATATCTCTTGTAAGAATTTATCTATATGATATTAAATTATCTTTTTGAGGTACTATATTATCTATAAAAAAAACATAAACCTCTATTAGTCTTTTTTTTATGAAAAACTTACAAAAAAACCTAGTTAATCTTAGGTTAATTAGTTTTTTATTAGGAATTTTGGGCTTAAAATCAATTAAAGACAATAATAGATGAAAACAAAAATTAGTGGAATTTTGACACTTTTCCTTGCTTTTGCCGTGCAATTGGCATTCGCTCAGGAGAAAACAATTTCAGGAACGATATCCGACGAGAATGGATTATCGATGCCCGGAGTAAATGTTCTGGTGGTAGGAACTACCAATGGAACGCAAACGGATTTTGATGGAAAGTACTCCATCTCGGCAAATCCATCAGATGTTATCCAATATTCTTCAGTTGGATATAAATCGGTTGACAAGACCGTTGGAACCAATAGCAACATCAGCTTCAACATGGAAGTGGATGTCACAGCCATAGACGAGGTTGTCGTTACGGCATTGGGTATCAAAAGAGAGAAGAAAAGCTTAGGTTATGCCACTCAAGAAGTAAAAGGAGAGGCTGTATCCAAAGTTAAAAGCTCAAACTTTGTAAACGCTCTATCTGGTAAAGTTGCTGGTTTGGACATTAAATCTTCTGGAACCTTAGGCGGATCCACCAACGTTGTGATTAGAGGTAATGCTTCCATCGGAGGTAACAATCAAGCTCTATTCGTTGTAGATGGTATTCCAATCGACAATGGTAACTCAAACTCTGGAAACCAAAGAACAGGTAGAGGAGGTTATGATTATGGTAATGCTGCTTCTGACATCAATCCTGATGACATTGAATCGATTAACGTATTGAAAGGTGCTGCTGCATCTGCACTATACGGTTCAAGAGCTTCCAATGGTGTCATAATGATTACTACAAAAAAAGGAACTAAGAAAAAAGGAATTGGAGTAACAGTTAATTCAAGTATGACACTTGGAACTGCAGATAAAGAGACGCTTCCAACATACCAAAAGAAATATGGTGCTGGATATGGCCCTTATTATGATGACCCATCTGGTTACTTTGGCTACACGGACATAAATGGAGATGGTATTCCTGATTTGACAACTCCATTTACTGAGGATGCATCATTTGGTGCTGCTTTCGATGCGAATCTTCCAGTATACCAATGGAATTCGATTTACCCGCAATTGCCAACATACCAACAAGCTTCTCCATGGGTTGCTGGAGCAAACGATCCAAATTATGTTTGGCAAACAGCTTCAACAGCAATAAACTCGGTATCTTTGGATGGTGCAAATGACACTTCTACTTTCAGATTAGGGTTTACCAACATGCTTCAAGAGGGTGGTTTACCAAATAGTGAAATCAAAAGAAACACGATTAACTTTTCTGGTTCTCACCAATTCACAGACAAATTCAATGCCTCTGCGACCTTGACCTACACAAAGACTAATGGTAAAGGAAGATACGGTACTGGATACGATGCCAACAACTCCATGCAACAATTTAGACAATGGTGGCAAACCAACGTAGATGTCGCTGCTCAAGAAGAAGCTTACTTTGCTACAGGTCAAAACATCACTTGGAATCCAAATTCTGCAACGGATTTGTCTCCAATATATTCTGACAACCCATACTGGACATATTACCAAAACTATCAGACAGATCAACGTAACCGTTACTATGGTAACATCGTCTTGGATTATGAGATAAATGATTGGTTGAGTGTATTGGGTAGATTTACTTATGACACTTATAGTGAAATACAAGAAGAAAGAACAAATGTAGGTAGTTCAAATGTCTCAAGGTATTCTAGATACAACAACAACGTTGCTGAATACAACTATGATTTGTTCTTGAACTTCAACAAAGACCTAACGGAGAAGTTGAATATAGATGGAAACATTGGTACAAATCTAAGAAGAAACGATTGGAGTAGCATCTTTGCAGCTACGAATGGAGGGTTGAACTTGGCTGGACTATATTCTTTGTCAAACAGTGTTAACCCAATAAATGCTCCTGCTGAATTCGAAGCAGTTCAAAAAGTGGACGGTCTTTTTGGTCGTGTTAGTTTAGGATACGACAACTTTGCTTATTTGGAAGGAACTTATAGAGTAGACAGAAATTCTAGTTTGCCTAAAGCAAAAAACAGCTATGATTATTACTCAGTGACTGGTTCCTTGATATTCTCAAAGTTCATCGAAGCGCAATGGTTGAACTTTGGAAAACTAAGAGCTAACATAGGTACGGTAGGTAACGGTACGACTAACTACAATGTATTTAATACTTATGGGATAGGCACCCCATTTGCAGGTACAGGTATAGCCTCTAACCCTGGTTCAAGAAACAACTTGAATCTTAGACCTGAACAACAAGAAAACTGGGAAGTTGGATTGGAAATGCAGTTTCTAAAAAGACGTGTTGGATTTGACGTTTCTTATTATCAAGCCAAAAACATAGATCAAATTACTTCTGTACCAGTTTCAAACTCTACAGGATACACCTCTGTATTGTTGAATGCAGGTACCATAGAGAACAAAGGTTGGGAAGTACAATTGAATGCTACACCATTGCAAACAGAAAACTTCAAATGGGATGTTAATTTGAACTGGTCTAAAAATGAAAACTTGGTAACGGAACTAGCTGACGGTATTGAAAACCTTCAATTGGGATCTTTCCAAGGTGGTGTTTCCATCAATGCAACCGTGGGGCAACCATACGGAATCATTAGAGGAACGGATTTGGTATACCATGAAAATGGTCAACCAATCATCATACAGACAGGTAGTGCTTCAAGAGTTGGTAAATACCAAATCTCAGCTACGAACAATGAAATCATAGGTGACATCAATCCAGATTGGACTGCTGGTTTAAGCAATAGCTTCACATACAAAAACTTCAACTTGAGCTTCTTGATTGACATGCAAAAAGGAGGAGATGTCTTCTCTTTGGACACATGGTACGGTTTTGGTACTGGTTTGTATGACTTTAGTGCAGGAAACAACGAACTGGGTAACCCAGTAAGAAACCCCATTACCGGTACACCTGGCAACTATGGTGCAGATACAGGAGGTGTTCTATTGTCTGGGGTAGCACCAGATGGCACTCCAAACACGATAAGAGCTAGTGCAGATACTTCCAATAACCCTTGGGGTTGGGCTAGATCTGCCAATAGCCAACACGTCTACGATGCCGGTTTCATCAAATTGCGTGAAGCTAGTTTGACTTATAAATTTGGTCCAAAGATTTTAAGCAGCGTACCATTTACAAATGCGTCATTAGCTGTTATCGGTAGAAATTTATGGATTATAGATAAAAGCGTACCTTATGCAGATCCAGAAGCTGGATTGAGTTCAGGTAACATTCAAGGTTATCAATCTGGATCGTATCCATCTATGAGAGAGCTTGGTCTAAACCTTAAATTGCAATTTTAAAAAAGAAAAATTATGAAAAAATTATTTTTAACAACCATGTCAATCATATTATTGGCTTCCTGTCAAACAGACGACCAATATGAAGACTTGAACAGAGATCCAAAAAACCCTACTCAAGTAGCAGCAGAATTCTTATACAATTCTGCAACCAAGAGTTTGGTTGATCAAATGACCAGCACAAACGTCAACAACAACATATTCAGGATGTTGGGACAACATTGGACTGAAACAACCTATACGGATGAAGCCAATTACGATTTAGTAGGTAGAAACATACCTCAGAGACATTGGTCGGAAATGTATAGAGATGTATTGTTGGATTTAAAGACCGCTAAAAGCAACGTTTCCGCTAGTGGAGCATCTGAAGCTGAGAAAAAAGCCAAGATAGCTCAAGCAGAGGTTTTGATGATCTACACTTGGCAACAAATGGTGGATACTTTTGGAGATATTCCTTACAGTGAAGCTTTGAGTGACAACACGCTTCCTAGTTACGATGATGATGCAGCCATCTACAGTGATTTAATCACACGTTTGGATGCTGCCATCCCAGACCTTACCGATGCTGGTTTCGGTTTTGCCGATAAATTGTATGCTGGCAATGCTGCTGCATGGACAAAATTTGCCAACTCTTTGAAATTGAAGTTGGGAATTCGTTTGACGGATGTTAACCCTACTTTGGCTCAGTCTACCATAACATCTGCTGTAAATGCTGGTGTATTTACATCCAATGCTGACAATGCAACTTTACAGTATGAAAGTTCGACTCCAAACACAAACCCGGTATGGGTGGATTTGGTACAGTCTGGAAGATCGGATTTCGTTGCTGCAAATACTATAGTTGACATCATGAACAATCTAGATGACCCTAGAAGAGCAGTTTACTTTGATCAGAACTTAGGTCCTGATGTATATACTGGAGGTATATATGGAGCAAACAACAACTTTGCAAACTATACACATATTGGAGCAGCAATGCACGAGCCAACAAATCCTGCAAACTTGATGGATTTTTCTGAAGTTTCCTTTTACTTGGCCGAAGCAGCAGAAAGATCAATCGTTGGAACTCCTGCTGATGCAGAAGGGCATTACAATGCAGCAATAACAGCATCGTTTGAAGCTTGGGGTGCTACTGATGTAACAACATACCTTGCTAATGCAGATGTAGCCTATACAACAGCTAGTGGAACTTGGAGAGAAAAAATTGGAACTCAATTTTGGTTGGCAATGTACAACAGAGGTTTTGAAGCTTGGACTGCTTGGAGAAAATATGATGCTCCAGCATTGAACCTTGCTGCAATTTCTGAATTGCCTGTTCCAACAAGATATACTTATCCTGTTAATGAACAAAACTTAAACCCAACAAACTGGGAAGCAGCTTCAACTGCAATAGGTGGAGATACTCAAACTACAAAAGTATTTTGGGATACTCTATAATTCATTAGAAGCATTAAAATACAAAAACCTCATAAGGCTCTGATCTTATGAGGTTTTTTTTGTAAGGTATTTGCCATCATTTACGACTATTTCTTATAAATGCACAATTCAAACAACATCAATATGAAGTATTTATACCTTATACTCTCTCTATCATTAGTTAGTTGCTCATCTGAACCACCTAAGAAAACAGCTAGCAACAATTCCATTGAAAACATTTGGAATGTACCAACCTCAGACATACAAGGAGGTATTTCTACTTTTCCTGTCATGATCAATCCGGTTTACTCTAACATCTCTGAAGTAAATGACTTGAATTACTTGGCAGAAAATGCAAAAGTTGCAATGTTGAACATCAATGGTAACATTTATGCATACCCTTATGATTTCACCAACTACTATGAAGTAATCAACGATAGTTTTGAAAATACGCACTTTGCCTTGACATACTGTCCCAATACAAAGAGTGCATTATGTTTCAATAGAGAACTGAGTACCAATGAAATTATCACACTAAGGGCTTCGGGTTATCTTTACAAAGACAACCAAATAACCTCTGATTCGAATCACAATCAATATTGGCCACAGATGAAATCTTCATCGATCAGAGGTTACGAATATGATGAAACCCTAGAAACTTTTAACATTGTGGAAACGACTTGGTCCATTCTTAAAAATCATTTCCCAAATGCAGCTGTATTCAAACATGAAAACACAAATAGCTGCAACAATTGTACTCAACCATCAATTCCTTTGCATTACAACAGGTTTGGAGTGATAAACGAAAGCAACAACGGGAATGATCTCGTTCATTTGTATGACTACGACAACTTCAGTAACAATACTCAAATCGAATATTTAACCGTTAATGGTAAAAATGCCATTGTTGTGGGCAATAAGGGAAAAGTTTTTTTCAACAGTTTTTACACTCCAATAGGTTTAAGTTTTTCTCCTCTTCCAAGCGAAGATTTTCCCAATATTCTAATAGATAACGAAAACAACAAGTGGAATGTTTTTGGAGTGGCAACTTTCGGAGATAGAATGGGCAATCAACTAAATTCTCCAAAATCTTTTATAGCATCGATATCTGCATGGGAATCCCACTTTGAGAATATCGAAATCCATGATTAAAAAGCATAAAAAAACTTGCTTTATATTACATTTTCGTTGCGCATTTGACAACTCCTACTCGAAAATTATGACAAAAAAGTTGGTTAATTAACTTTTTATTAGGATTTTTGGCCTAGACTAATTCAAATAAATTATAAAATGAAAACAAAGTTTAGTGGAATTTTAACGCTGTTTCTAGCGTTTGTTGTGCAACTAACGTTCGCACAAGAAAAATCAATTTCAGGGACAATATCCGACGAAAACGGATTACCGATGCCTGGAGTAAGTATTGCTGTTGTAGGTACAAGCAATGGTACTCAAACGGATTTTGATGGGAAATACTCATTATCTGTTGGTACAAATGATGTGCTTAGATACTCCTCTGTTGGATACAAGACTGTAGACAAGACTGTAGGAGCATCTAATGACATTAGTTTTAGTATGGAGGTAGATGTTACAGCAATTGATGAAGTTGTAATCACTGCACTTGGTATTAAAAGAAAGAAAGATGCTGTAACAACGGCTTATCAAGAAGTAAAGACAGAAGAGTTAGTTAAAGCCAACAACCCTAATGTGGTAAACAGTTTATCTGGTAAGGTAACAGGTTTACAAATTACACAGAACTCTGGTGGTGTAAACGGGTCGACAAGAATTGTACTTCGTGGTAACCGTTCCATTTCTGGTAACAACCAAGCTTTGGTCGTTATTGACGGAGCAATTTCCAGTACTACCTTCTTAAACGCTTTGGATCCAAACCAAATTGAATCTGTAAACGTTATCAAAGGGGCGGCAGGATCTGCACTATATGGTTCTCAAGGTTCAAATGGAGCAATTGTTGTTACTACGAAGAAAATCAGTAAAGGTGAAAAAATGACAATTACTGTTAACAGTTCCCTTGAATTTGAATCAGTGGCATTTGTTCCAGAAAGACAGACTAGATATGGTCAAGGTTGGGATTTAGGTAATGGTTTTGAAAATGTAATTTATGAAAATGGTGGATGGGGACCAGAATTTGATGGACAAATAGTTCCTGTAGGTTTACCTCAAGCTGATGGTACATTCATTACAGCTCCTTACTCATCTAGAGGTAGTGACCATATCAAGGAATTTTACAAAACAGGTTTGACTAAGCAAAACTCATTCAATGTTTCTTCTGGAGATGCCAATGGTTATATTTCTCTTGGTGGAAGACACGTAGATCAGGAATTCATTATTGAAAATGACAAACGTAAAAGAAATACATTTACGTTCAATGCAGGGAAGACTGCAGGAAACTGGTCTGCTAGCGCCAACATTATTTATACTAACACAAGCGCAGAATTTCACAATGGTAACTTATACACACAGTTATTGCAAACAGCTTCCAATGTTCCAATTACGGCTTTTGCCAATTCTGGAAACGAAGGTCACTGGAATGCATATTTCACTAACCCATATTGGAACAGAGAAAACCAAAGAGCCGAACATGAGACCAATAACATTAGTTTGGCTGGTGAGCTTGGATATACAATCAATAACAATATCTCTTTAAAACTATTAAGCAATGCCAGAGTTAATGATGGCACTACTTTAAACTATGCTAATGAGTATGTGGAGCCTGCAGAAATCATTGCGAATACAGGAGCAAACAGGACTTCTGCATCTTCTTTCAATATTGCTAACTTTAGAAGTAGTCAATACTATACGGATTTCTTTGTGAATTTAGATTATATGTTGACAGATGACATTTCTTTTGGAGCCAATATAGGTCTAAACAACCAATATTTTAAATTTAATGATACAAGAGTAGGTGGTGTGGATTTAACTATCCCTGGATTGTATACTTCAACAAACTTGAACAATGGTTTTGCAGATGGAACTACTAGAGACAGAAGATCAACTCGTTCAAGAATTGGTGCTTTCGCCAACTTGGATTTTGGATATAAAGATTTCCTTTTCTTAAACGTTACAGGTAGAAATGACTGGTCGTCAACTTTGGCTGTAGCCAACCAATCCTTCTTTTACCCAAGTGTCAGTGCTTCTTTCGTTCCTACCAAAGCTTTCGAAAACTTTGGCGGAGATGTCGTGAACTATATGAAACTTACTGCTGCTTACGTAAAAGTAGGTAATGATGGTGGTATTGGAGCTTACTCTATTCAACAAGTATTTAATGCTGCTCCTGGGTTTCCTTTAGGTGGTCAAAATTCATTTGTTGCCGATAGAACCATTACCGATCCTTTGTTGACTCCTGAGTTTACAACAACTCAAGAAATAGGTTTGGCAATGGGCTTCCTGAAAGACAGAATTACTTTCGATGCAAGTTACCAGTCATTCAAGACAGAAGATCAAATTACATTTATTGGGACTTCCCCAACTTCTGGTACTACTGGTGCCACTATTAATGTTGGAGAAACAAAAGGAACAGCATTTGAAATTGATTTAGGTGTGAAAATCATTAAATCTGAAGACATCAACTTCGATGTTAACGTTGGTTATTCAACTTCGGAAAACGAAGTTGTAAAGGTATCTGATCAAGCTACTCAAGTTGCATTGACAACTGGAGGATTGGCTCAAGCATATGCTATTGAAGGTGAAGCTTTTCCAGTATTGCAAACTGCTTACTATGAAAGAGACCCTCAAGGTAGAGTGTTGATCAACCCTAGTAATGGTAACCCAATTCAAGGTGCAGGTATCAGAATTCAAGGGAGAACTACTCCTAAGCACATTGTAAACTTAAATACTTCTTTTAGATATAAAGGATTTACTTTATCTGCAACAATGGATTATAGAACAGGTCACATATTCTTTGCAGACACTAAATCTCAATTGACATGGAGTGGTCACGCTGTTGAAACTGCTCAAGGAGGTAGAGGTGCTTTCATTTGGCCAAACTCTGCAATAGAGACATCTCCTGGTGTATATGAGGCAAACACATCTGTCCCTTCTGGAGGAAACAATGCTGGTTCATACATCAACTTCTTTGGAAACTACCAAGGAATAGGAGAAAATCACATCTTAGACGCTACCGCTTTCAAAGTAAGAGAACTGTCTTTAAGGTATGACTTAAACAAAAATCTATTAAAAGGTACATTCTTAACAGGTTTGAGTATTAATGCTACTGCAAGAAACCCTATCACTATCTTACCTAGTGAAAACAGAGGATATAGTGATCCAGAAAGTGGATTCACATCTGGTAATGGACAAGGTATTTCGTCTGTAGGCTCATCAACACCTGCAACAAGAACCTTTGGTTTGGGTCTTAATTTAACTTTTTAATAAAATTAACTATGAAAAAATATTTTAACAAATGCATGATGCTCCTTCTAGCAGGTGTATTATTTAACTCTTGCGAGAGTACATTAGACATTAACGAATCTCCGACAGCTGCAACTGTAGATGTTGTCAATCCAAATTTACTTTTGGCTGGTGCCATTCAGGCTCCAAGAACTCAATTTGAGGTAACTTCAAATCGACTAGGAAGTGTTATGATGAATCAATGGGCTGGAGACATTAACAATGTTACTGGTGGATTCCAAGATGAATTCAGATTGAACATCACTTCCAACTTCTACGGATCTATGTGGACTAATCTGTATTTGGGCATGGGAACATACCAAACCATTATAGACAACCCTAGTGATGCATTTAATAATCATAAAGCAATATCTAGAATATTAAAATCTTACTACTTTCAATATTTAGTGGATTTATATGGAGATCTTCCTTATTCTCAGGCATTGCAATTTGGTAACACTTTAACACCAACTTATGATGATGCAAAAACAGTTTATAGAGCACTTATCACAGACATAGACCTAGCGATAGAAACATTGAACAATTCTTCTAATTACATAGCTGTAGGGTCTGAAGACACTGTATTCTCTGGAGACTTAGCAGGTTGGATAAGATTAGCAAACACTCTTAAGCTAAGAATACTGCTTAGACAATCTGAATTGGCAGGAACAGATGCTGAAACGGCATCTTACATAACAGCACAAATTGCTGCATTGGATATGAATTTCATCACTACTAATGCAACCCTTAACCCTGGATATGAAGTAGCTGTTGGAAAGCAAAATCCATTCTGGAACAACTTAGGTCAAGATGCTGCAGGTGTTGACACCTTCAACAATGACTTTTTTGTACCTTCAGACTATATGGCTGAATTCTTAAAAGGGACTGCTACCGAAAACGGAATTGCGACTGGAGTTGCTGATCCAAGACTTACAAGATTGTTCGAACCAATTCCTGCTGGTTTGGTTGGTGCTGGTGAAGTTGTAGGAGTAATACAAGGTGCTGAAAATTCTGTAGCTCCACCAGAATTATCTGAATTAGGACCAGGTTTATTAAAAGGAGGTACTCAAGACAGTTATTTGTTTACTGCTGCCGAAAGCTATTTCCTACAGGCTGAAGCTGTTCAAAGAGGTTGGTTTTCTGGTAATGCTCAAGCATTGTTTGAAAGTGGAATTACAGCTTCTTTTGATATTCTAGGTATTCCAGGATCTGCTGCTGGATATATCACAGCATCCCAAAACACCAATTTAATAGGTTGGAATGGTTCTGCAAACAAAATAGAAGCTATTATGACTCAAAAGTGGATTGCCCTTTGTGGTTATAATTCAATAGATTCTTGGATTGATTACACTAAAACTGGGTTCCCTGATGTTCCACTATCTATCATAGCGGAACAACCTAATAGACCAAATAGATTGCTTTACCCAACTGTAGAATATTCTACTAACTCAGCTAACGTTCCTAATCAAGCTACATCTGATGCTTTTAGCACTAAGATTTTTTGGGATGTTAACTAAAAAAAAAATGAAAAAAATGAAAAATTTAAACAAATTATTAGCAATGCTGCTAGTTTCACTAGTAAGCGTGTCGTGTTTAGTCGACGATGAAAATGACAATGGTTTCCAATCTAGTGTTTACACTGTTGGATTTGCTCAAAAAACAGCTACAAATAGTTATTTTGCAGATGAAGGAGTAGTAACCAAAGAATACCCAATTAAGATTTTAGGAGGGCAAAGTGGTGCTTTACCATCGAGTGACATTGCAATTAACTTTGCAGTAAACACAGCCTTGTCTACAGCAACAGAAGGTGTTGAGTTTGATTTACCTTTACCTGGTACAATTACACTAAATAGAGGTTCTGAGTTTGTTCCGTTTCCAATAGATATAAATACTGGAAACTTTGATGCAGATGCTCCAACTTCTGTTTTTATAGATTTGACATCTCAACAAGCTGGTTCAGAAGTGTCTCAACTCAATAAAACCATTGAAATTAAATTTGTTGGGTGTTTATCCACCATTAATGACCATTCTTACCAAGTAACTTATGATTATACAAATCTAAATGGTGTTACTACAACTGACAATGACGCTGGTGTACAAAACTTTATTCCTCATGTTGAAGGAGGTAGTGTTGTACCAAACACATTTGACACTCAATCAACTCCACCATGGGGTCCTGGAGCATTAGCTCCTGGGGCAGATGCCTATATTTTCTCTGTAGTTTGTGGAGATGTATTCATAGAAACTCAAAACTTAGGAGGATATTGGGGTAACACAGTAGAAAGTCGTACAGGAGAAAGTAATCCTGCTGGTTATGTAGATGAAACCACAGGAGATGTATTTATTTCTTACAATGTATGCTTTGGTGGAGAATGTAGAATACTTGACGTAACCTACACTAGACTATAATATAAAAAAAGAACTTATGAAATTAAATAAAACAACCTTTTTAGCATTAGCTGCTTCTGCTTTTATGTTGACATCCTGTGTAGATGACGATTTAGAAGGTCTAGATGCGCAGCCAAAATCAACAGCGACTACTACTATAACTTCACTAACATTAGTTGAAGGAGAAAGTGGAATCATTCCTTTTACAATTAATAGACCAATATCTAAAGCTTCTCAATTTAAAATTGAAATAGTTTCTGGTGATGCAGTTCAAAGTGATTTCTCTGCGGGAGATCAAACTACGGATGGAGATACAGGGATTCCTGGCGTAGGTTTTGAAATCACGGTTCCTGCCTATTCTGAATCTTTTGATATTCCTGTTCAAGCCATCGCGGATATTTATCCAGAAGGTAGCGAAACTGTAGAACTAAGAATTAGTACTGCTGGTGTTAGAACAATATTAGCAGATGTAAATGTAACTCTTAACATTGAGAATTCAGCTAGCGAAGAATTAGCTGTTCTTCTTGAATGGGAAAATAATGTTACTTACAAGTGGTTGGAGACTGTAACTGAAGAAGATGGTGATGATACCGATGTGATCATTTCTGAGGAAACTGAGGATTTATGTAGTGTGGTCGATTTTGATTTAATCGCATACCCAGGTGGGTACCTTGCTGGTACAGCTGCTTGTCCAGAAGAAGATCTTGGTATAGCAGTAATACCCGATGGTACATACCAAATAGTGGTGGATCTTTATGATGTTTCTCCTTCACATGATCCAATAACTCCATTTGCTCTTCCTTATAAACTGACAATTGGAAAAAAGGGTACATTCATCGCTACCGTTGAGTATGATGATGTTTATACTTCAGATAGTGCTACTAGTTTCCCTGGTGGAGCTGGCCCTGGTCAAACTTTGGCAGCTACTCTAGTTGTAGCTGGTGGATCCTATACTGTATACGATAGAGATGATAATTTAGTTGCTGCTGAATAAGGTAACAAGTAGAAATTATATAATTTAATTAAGAGGCTGAAATATCAGCCTCTTTTTTTATACCTTTATACCAATGGAAAGCAAGACACAAATATTCGGCCTAAGAGCTATTATCGAGGCGATTAACACACAACAATCAATAGACAAAGTATTCCTTCAAAAAGGACTTAAAGGGGATTTATATTCCGAATTGGAAACTTTGTTGAGACAGGAGGGTATTAACTTTTCTTATGTTCCAGTTGAAAAACTCAATAGACTGACCAAGAACAACCATCAAGGATCTGTTGCGCAAATCTCACCTATTTCCTTTTATGATTTGGAAGAATTGATAGACAATGTCATTGAGAGTGGAACTACACCTCTATTCTTATTACTGGATCAATTGAGTGACGTAAGGAATTTTGGTGCAATAATAAGAACCGCTGAATGTACAGGTGTTAGCGGTATAATAGTACAAAAGAAAGGTGGAGCCCCAGTAAATGGAGATACCATCAAGACAAGTGCTGGAGCAGTATTTAAAGTTCCCATTTGCAAAGTGGACCACATCAAGGATGCCATGTTTCACTTGCAAGCATCGGGAATCAAAGTCATTGCGGCAACAGAAAAAACAAATGATACGCTATACGACGTTTCATTCAAAGAACCTTGTGCCATAATAATGGGATCTGAAGGTAGAGGCATCAATCCATCTGTTTTAAAATTAGCCGATGCCAAGGCCAAGCTTCCTTTGTTGGGTGACATAGGGTCATTGAATGTTTCCGTGGCTTGTGGCGCCTTTTTGTACGAAGCTTTAAGGCAGCGTCTATAGTTTTTTTTATAGTTTCAATCTTTATCCTCCTTGAAGGTATAGTTTATTTTCAGATCATTGGATTCCTCTGGGTTTTCCTCTACTTCCAATTGCTCTATGAAATTACCGTTTTCATCAAAATGCTTTAAAAACTCATCATCTTCCTCCTTGTAACCTTCTCTTTCCCAAACATACTTTTTAGGCTTTGCAATTTCTTTCCTAAACAGCAGTGCAAACAACAATCCTGTTATCAAACCTGCCGTATGTCCTTCCCAAGAAATTTTCTCATCTATAGGCAATGCGTATACGAACATACTCCCATAAATGAAGATGACTAGCAGTGATAGAGCAATCAACCTATAATGCTTTGCAAATATGCCTTTAAAGAAATTGAAACTGAACAACACGTAGATTAACCCACTGGCTCCTATATGATAAGAAGGCCTTCCTATCAACCATGTAAAAAAACCTGAAAGCAATATTCCATACAATACCACCTTCCATGCAATTTTCCTGTAGAAATAAAACAAGGCCGAAGACAACACAAATAGAGGAATAGTATTGGAATACAAGTGTTTTATTCCAGAATGAATAAAAGGGCTAAACAATATGCCTCTCAACCCCCTTATGGTTTGAGGGTATACCCCATACTTGTTAAATCGGTAACCAAATCGTATTTCAAAGACATATACAGCCCATATCAACAATACGAACAGCAATGGGTATGCAATGACATCCTTTGAGAATTTAAAATGATCTTGTTTATCTTTCATATGCAATTAAACATAACAAATTACAATCCAATATGTCTTTTTATGCTAGAATGTCAGTAAATCAAACCATTCCATTTTGAAGTGAAACGTAAAATTTTGCTTTATTAAGGTTCCTGTTTTCGATAATTACTTTAATTTTACCCTATGAATGCACCTTTAGCAGAACGTTTAAGACCAAAGACTCTAGAAGAATACATAAGTCAAACTCATTTGGTTGGAGAGCATGGGACATTAACCAAGCAAATAGCCCAAGGATTGATCCCCTCACTAATACTTTGGGGACCACCAGGCATAGGGAAGACTACTCTGGCTAACATTATTGCCACTGAATCCAAAAGGCCATTCTATACGTTGAGTGCCATAAGCTCTGGTGTTAAAGATGTGCGAGAGGTCATTGAAAAGGCAAAGAACAGCGGGGGCTTGTTTACTACTAAAAACCCCATCTTGTTCATTGATGAAATACATCGTTTTAGCAAATCTCAACAAGATTCTTTGTTGCAAGCGGTAGAAAAAGGATGGGTGACCTTGATTGGAGCCACAACGGAAAACCCTAGTTTTGAAGTCATTCCTGCTTTATTGTCACGATGTCAAGTCTATATTTTAAAACCTTTCGAAAAAAACGATTTAGAGGCTCTTTTAATACGTGCTATTGAAAATGATGAGGAAATAGCTAAAAAAACGATAATCCTAAAAGAAACAGAAGCCTTGTTGAGACTTTCTGGTGGAGATGCCAGAAAACTGCTTAATATTTTTGAACTTGTCGTAAACTCTGAAGGCGCTGACCAAATTACAATCACCAATGATAGTGTTCTCGAAAAAGCACAAAACAATACGGTTCGTTATGATAAAACCGGCGAGCAGCATTATGACATAGTCTCTGCTTTCATAAAATCCATCCGTGGTAGCGATCCCAACGCTGCCGTTTACTATCTCGCCAGAATGGTAGAAGGTGGAGAAGACGTAAAATTCATAGCCAGGCGTTTACTTATTTTAGCCAGTGAAGATATTGGGAATGCCAACCCAACCGCATTGGTCATAGCTAACACCACATTCCAAGCCGTTTCTACCATTGGCTATCCTGAATCTCGAATTATTTTAAGTCAATGTGCCACATATCTTGCTTGTTCTCCAAAAAGCAATGCCGCATATGATGCCATAGGGAAAGCGCAACAATTAGTTAAAAATACAGGAGATTTGTCTGTTCCCTTATCTATTAGGAATGCTCCAACAAAATTAATGAAGGAGATTGGTTATGGTGAAGATTACAAATACTCCCATAATTATGAAAACAATTTTGCTGCTCAAGAGTTCTTACCTGAAGATATAAAGAACACGAAACTATACGACCCTGGAAACAATGCTAGGGAAAAAGCCCAAAGGGACTTTTTAAAACTGAGATGGAAAGAGAAGTATGGTTACTAAAACTTAATGTTCAAAACTCTCTCCTCCAAGCCATTTTCTTTTTGCTCGGCTATTGTCCATTCTCCATTTTCCTTGTATATCAAGGCATCTAAGCCTTTGACGATATATGTGTCTTTTTTTCCTGAAACGTATATGGTGTACACCACTTTAGGTGTTGTATCTACTAATTGAAATCCTGTATTGGTGGGCTGTGCATAAAGAATGTTTGAATTTGCTTTTTTAATTGCAATAGGCTTGTCTTCTTCTATCATCTTGCCTTTTGGTTCTTTCTCCATAACATCAATGTTATCGATCTCTTTGGCTTTTTCTTCGACTTTCTTCAATGCCTTTATTTCCTCTTTCAGTGCTCTTATTACTTCTTTCTCTTTATCATTTGCATTCGCTATTGTAGAAGCATTGCTCTTATTGCTTGGATTGTATTTGTAATCCATAAAACTGAAGGACTTGAATGCTCCTCGTAAAGCTTCATTATAAGCTACCATATATTTTTTTTTACGGGATATTCCTTCATCTGATGTATAAACAACTTCTCCTCTACAATTCTTCAACTCTATTCTTAGTTTTGTTTTGAACATTCCATTTCCTTTTAAAACATCTGCATTTAAGGATAAGCACCCATTCTCAACAAGCTCTTTTGGTAATGCATCTCCTTCCTTCAAGGCTATGAATCCATTTTTCTCAAATAAGAATTTAGACAAAGAGTTCAACCTATATTGGTCTGCTTCCCTTTGAAAGTCAAACTGGTTTGGTACGATTACATATTTGTAATCATTCAAGTTGTTTTGAGCTGATGATAACGTGATGAAGAAAAGAGCCAGTAGGGCAAAAATGTGTCTATTGCTTTTCATTGGTTTTTATGATATAATTGAATCCTAACTGTAAAGATAAGCTTTGCGCTTTAGCCAAGTTCTGAAATTTCAATAAATTATCTGCCATGACATAGAAATTCACATTTCCCATATGAGCAGATATGCCAAGCCCTAAATTTGTACTAGAATACGAATCCAACGTGTATGTGGCTTTAATGCGCAATTGATTGAACAAACGTTTATAATAAAATGCCGTTAGTGCCAATTGGGGTTGTTTTGGTCTGTTGACTGCAAATAACTGAACCCCGACAGCATTTCCGTAGGCATCATCATTTGCCATGCAGTCACAGTCTTCTTTGCTTGAGTTGCTTCCAAAGGCATAATTTATGGCTGCGTTTAACTTTACTGGTCTCCAAGTCGTGTATTTGTCCTTTGTTTTCTCTACCTCAAATAAATTCTCATATTGTTCAGCCACTTCATCCCAGTATTCTTGAGCTGTCTGTCCCTGGCTGCTTTCAGGGAAAAGTGGATTTATTCCTTCAAACTCATAGTAACCATCCAATTTGTGATTTTCTATGTCTTTTTTATGTCTTATGAAACCTATGTCTTGAATACTTCCATCTATGGTAAGATTGTCTTTTAACTTATAGGTAAATCCGACATCAAACCCAAGACCGAGGTTCCCTCCAAAGAGTATGCGCCTTTTCAATGTGGAAATATCGCTTCCAACATCTGAATTTTCATCATTTGTCAAACTTGCCAAGCCAGACGTTCTCAATTCCAAGCCAAGGTTGAAAATGTGCTTGTAAAAATTGTCTCTTCCTGGAACGGTTACGAATGTTCCTCTATTTCCAGTAGAATTTACATTCACTATGCTGGAATAAATTTTACCTCTGGCTCCCATTGTAAATCTTTTGCTTACTTTTTTGTTATATCCCACATGCAAGACAGAAATCAATTCCCCACTTACATTTAAATCGCTCAAATCGAATGTTCTATTGATGTTGTTGAAATTACCTTCGTAAGCCAAGACAGCATAGTCTTTTGGGAAATATGAAAACACGTCCAACTCCTCATATAGACCAAAAGAAAGATATTCATTTTTTTTGTAACCATTTCCAAAAGCGAAGCCGCCTGACAATATTTCCAATTGTTGATTTATTGCAAATACATCCTTATCGTCCATACTATATACCACATCTCTTAATTTCGAGTTGAAATCGCGTCCATCTTTGGCAAATACATCGTATGCGGAAAGTCCTGACATACCAACATTGGCATGTAAATGAGACAATAATGGGATGCCAACATACCAATCATTTTCTACTTGAGTTCCTGGATTGATTAACAAAGCTTGTGGAACTTCATTGAAACCATACAACAATTGTTTGTTCTGAGAAGAACAAACGCAACTCACTATAAGGAATAACTGACACACCTTTTTCATTCGGATGTGTCTATGTTAAAAAAGAATGTTCCCTTTGAGCGAAAACGCAATGACCCCAATGAGTCTTCATCAAGAGAAGAGCCATCCGTGCTTGGAAACATTGTTAACGTCAATGCCAATTTATTTGTAGTTTTGAAAGCCTCCAAATTGTCGCCTTCAAAAACCTCTTCTTGTTCCACCAAGACTTCTTGATTGTCTACAGCTGTTGGAATATTGAATAGCAACGTGTATTGCAATTCGTCTGCTTCATTTAAAAAGTCGACCTTTGCTTCGTAGCCCCTATTTATTGTATTGGTTGCTTCAAACAGGAGAATTGCCTTTTGTAAATTGTCTCTCACAAACTCATCATTGAATACTTCGACAACTACCGAATCCTTCACAAATGAGACTTCAGATCCGTTTTCGTTGACAAAAGAAGGTGCTGGCTCATCAAAAAAGAGGAGGTTGGATTCGATAACTGGAGTAAGGACGATACCTTCTGCTTGATCAAAATCTACATCTTTAACACATGAGATCGTCACTAGACACAAGGCAATACATAAAAATGACACTTTCACTATTTTCATTGAGGCTTTTACAGTAAAACGTCAAAAGCACCATGTTATTATCAAAAAAAACGTTTTATTTCTTCTAACGCCTTCACTTGCTTGATGGTAGAATCTATCTCCTCGTCATGATAATTAAAACAAATGGCATCCAGCCCTACATTCAAAGCTCCCAAGATGTCAGCTTCATAGTTATCCCCAATCATTATGCTATTTTCTTTGGAGGTCTTCGCCAAGTCCAATGCAAAATGAAACATTTTGGGGTTCGGTTTTTTTACACCAACCATCTCCGAATTCGTGACAGTTTCAAAATAATGTGCGATTTTGGATTTTTCCAATTTATGCTGTTGTACTTCTTCAAAACCATTGGTTATGATATGCAACCTATAATTGGGCTTCAAATATTCCAAAAGCTCGATGGTTCCATCGAAAATATGATTGTGCGTAGTCAAATATGCTATGTAATCTTCAGAAAGCTTGTTTATTACATTGTCTCCAACTTCCATGTCTATGGCATTGAATGTTTCATTCAGTCGATTGAACCTCAACTTCTCCTTGCTAATCTCCTCTTCTCTATAAAGCTTCCAATACTTTAGGTTTATTGGTTCGTAATGCTCTAAAAAAGTACCTAAGGGGACATCGATTGCATTCATTTTGAAAATCATTTCAAAAGTCAATGCGGAATTCCTATCAAAATCCCAAAGCGTATGATCCAAATCAAAAAAAATGTCGGTTATTTTATTCTTCATCAGCCGATTCTATAATGATGTTAAACAGTTCTTTGTAGCCTTTCCATCTTTCGATCTTACTAAACGTATAATTATGAAAAACGGATACAAATGTTCCGTTTACTTGTCTTACCTCTGCTATCAACCTATTCAACATTAATTTCTTGTCCAACAAAGAATGTGTTTTCAACAATGCATGATCCAACAAGTGGTATGTATTGATACGCAACGGTGTTTGTATTTCGTAATCCAGGTCGTAGAAGAAAAAAGGAGTACAAGTTCCTGCTCTAAAACCTATGTGGTTTATATATCCCATGGTGTAGTCTTCCGGGATTTCCAATTCCACCAAGTTCCTATATGATTCAGGAAGGTTCAGTTTTGAAAATGATTGCCTGGATGCCGAAAGTGAACTATTTGTAATGGCCTCCAACCTTAGTTTTTCTTTTTTGAGCAATGCTTTGTCTTCCAAGGCAAAATAACTTGCTTTCAGTCCTATTCTGCAATAATCCGAAACTTGCTTTATCAACGATATGAACTTTCTTTTTTGCACATTGATGTTTTTATCATAGGTTGACAAATCCCCTATCAAAAAGAAGACAACGAACTTGAACTTGGTTTGCTTTTGTTTGTTCGCAATGTATTTGAAGGTGTCGAAAGGGTCGTTTTGCAATCCAAACAACACGGCATATCTTGTATATAATTCCCTGAACCTAAAACTAAAAAAATCCTTTAACGTCCCTCCAGCAGTACGTATGATGCCTTTTAACTTATACGCATATGCAGTAGGCACGTCTATTATCGGGGAAATCGTGTAATGCCTTTCTGGGAATTCAAAATCCGGGTATTTTGCTTTCAAGGCATCTCTGAATTTATAGGCCCAAACATCTACCACCGGTTGTTCCAAAAAACCGTGTTTGAGTGCCAAACTGTCTTCTGCCATAAAGCGTCCATATTCGTCTTTTACATGTGGCAAATATTCCTCATAACGACTCAACAAATAAAAAGAAGCTGCAAAAATATCGAAAGGCAAGGTACTTTGTTCTCCATTTGGAAAAAAGCATTTGGTGTTTTCCCAATCTGTGACCTTTATGTCCAAATCGTTCAAACCTTGCTCAAACAACAACTCGTGAGAACGAATAAATATCTCGTTCCCTAGTGGCTGCCTGGTGTAAGACATTTTCAAGCTATCGTGTGCGATGAAATCTTCTATCGTTGTCGTAAACCGTAGAGGAATTCCAAGTATTCGAGTACCTATTTGTTTAAACGTGTACTTTAATCTTGGGGTTATCTTATGAGAATAAACTAGAAGCATAGATTCAATTGACAATAAACAATCTCAATTCTTTTCAAAAATAACAAATATATGAAGACCAATAATTTCATAGGATGCCTTCGTCTGCAAAACTAAAGTATGCTTTTTCTGTAATTATTATGTGATCCAATACCTTTATGTCCAAACTTTCTGAAGCAATTTTGAGTTTTCGAGTAAGCTCTCTATCTGCCTTGCTGGGATTTAGAGTGCCAGAAGGATGATTATGAGCCAATACGATTCCTGTCGCACCAACTTCCAAAGCTATTTTAAGTGCTAGGCGCACATCTACCAAGGTGCCTGTAATTCCCCCTTTGCTCAATTGGTTTTTCTGGATGACCTTGTTCGAATTGTTTAGGTATACTATCCAAAATTCCTCATGAGGCAGTTCTCCTATGATGGGTTGTAGCAACTCGAAGACCGATTTGCTAGAAGTTATTTTTTTTCGGTCCAAAGCTTCGCTTCCCCTCCTTCTTCTCCCTAATTCCAAAGCTGCCACTATGGAAATGGCCTTGGCTTCTCCAATCCCTTTGAATGCCATTAGTTGCTTGATGGGCAACTTTCCCAATTCACCCAAATTGTTGTTGGTTGAGGCAAGTATGCGTTTACACAAATCCACTGCGCTTTCTTCTCTATTTCCTGATCCAATTAAAATGGCTACCAATTCGGCATCGCTTAAAGCCGATTTACCCTTGTTTAGTAATTTTTCTCGTGGTTGATCGTCTTGCGACCAGTTTTTTATTGAAAATGACGATAGTTCTTTATGCATTTAGTAAATATAGAAAATGTCATTAAATCATGAGCCCAATGCGTGACATTAATACATATATTTGTTTAATCTTGATTTTTACGATCTTGCCTCTGTTTTTGGGAGAAAAAATTAAAGCCACCATATCTTACGTTAAAGATATATATTGTAAATTTCAGAAGCAATTATTTAATCATTGGTTATGCAATCCATTTTTAACAACGACTCTCAAAACGAGATACTTAGACGAATCGAGAACTTGAACGAAGACACGCCTCCTTTGTGGGGAAAGATGTCCATTGGACAGATGGCACATCATTGTCAAGCCCCTTTAAACATTATGATGCAGAAAAAGGACTACGACTTGAAGCCCAATTGGATTATCAAAACCTTTTTTAAAAAATCGTTGTACAATGACAAACCTTGGCGAAAAAACCTACCGACGGCTCCCCCTTTGAAAGTTCTTGACAACAGGGGTTTCAAAAAAGAAAAAGAACAACTGGTAGAGCTCATCAAAGAACTACACAAGCATAAAAACAAAACCGATTGGCAATCTCATCCCATCTTTGGTGAATTTACGGCCTTACAATGGGGGCAAATGCAATACAAGCATTTGGATCACCATTTAAAACAGTTTGGAGCCTAACAATCAATTTTCAACTCCATTGTCAAATAAAATGAATTATCCTCCAAAACACCATCAAGACAATGACATCGATCATATGATCGATGTCATTGAAAACTACCCTTTGGCTACAGTTATATCGGTTGAAGACAACGAACCGATCATTACGCATCTGCCTTTGATTTACAATGAAGATGGTAACCTGATAGGACATATAGACAAATTCAACCCTCAAGCAGAATTGCTAAAAGAAGGCAAAGATGTCACCATATTGTTTTCTGGACCACAATGCTACATTTCCCCTAGCATATATGGCACCAAGCAATTGCCCACTTGGAATTACGTTAAAGTTCACTTGAAAGGCAAGGTAACTGCCATTGAAGATGCAAAAGCCATTAAACATACAATCGTGAAAATGACTGAATTTTTGGAGCGTCCAGATCATCGGTACGAACTAAGAATAGACGATTCGAGAATGGACGCCTTAATTGATTATGTCAAAGGGTTCCAAATTACCATTACACATTGGGAAGGTAAGTTCAAGCTTTCACAAGACAAAAAACCTAGTGACTTCGCAAATGCGAAAGTAGAATTGATTCGCGCCAACCAAGAAAGCATAGAAAGTTTTTTAGATAAAATCATTTAAAACACGAGCTAAATCTTATCGGCCTTGAGCAAGACACTTCTTATCTGATCTATGAACATTTTTGGCTTGTAGGGCTTGGATATGATAGCGTTCATGCCTACTGCCTTGGCCAATGTTTGACTGTGTTTAGTTATATCGGCAGTGATGGCCACAATTGGCAAGTTGTTATTCAACTTGTTGCTTGCTCTAATTTTTTTGGTAGCTTCATACCCATTGCATACAGGCATGTGTATATCCATTAGGATCAAATCCAGTTCATTGTTCTCAAAGACATTTATGGCCTCTGCCCCATTTTCTGCCATTACGATCGTTGCTCCCCATTTCTTCAAGAACTGCCCCCCTATCTTGAGATTTATCTTATTGTCATCCACCAAGAGGATCTTGACTCCTTTCAGCGTCTCTGGATCAAAATCAAAAGGTTTGGAGCTTTCACTACTTGTGTCATTCTTGCTCAAGATCAAATTCAACGAAACTATGAATGTAGTTCCTTGTCCTTCCACACTTTTAACGCTTAGATTCCCTCCAAGCATCTTAACCAAGTCCTTGGCTATGGACAACCCCAAACCTGTGCCTCCAAATCGCCTTGTGATGGAATTTTCCGCTTGCTGAAATGGGTTGAAAATGCTTTCCAACTTATCTTCGGGAATACCTATTCCCGTGTCGGAGATCTCAAATTTCATTTTGCAAATGTCTTCTATGACTTCTACCTTGCTCGCCCTAAAAAATATATTCCCATTCTTTGTGAACTTTATGGCATTGTTCAACAAATTTATCAAAACTTGGTATAGCTTTGTCTCGTCTCCATAAAAGCTTTGATTGATGTTGTCATCAATAACGAACTCCAAATTGTTGTTTTGGGAATGCGTATCGAAGGCAAAGGCGTTCTTCAAGTTGTTTAGTAGTATCCTTAGGTTAAAATGTACATTTTCTACTTGAAGTTTGTTTGCTTTTATCTTTTCCACATCCAAAACATTGCTCAACAACGTCAATAGTTTATCGCTTGCATAATCCGTCGTTTTCAAATACTCCATTTGCTTGGGGTTTGGACTTTCGGATTTGAGCAAATTCAATGTTCCTATGATCGCATTTAATGGTGTTCTTATCTCATGACTTATAACAGATAGGAACTTATCCTTTATCTCATTTGCTTTTTCGGCTTCCATCTTGGCGTTTTTCAAAGCTGTGATGTTGCTGGAGTATACATTTACGTAATCCCGGTCGGAAATGGGATAGAACCTCAAATTGTAGGTTTCCTTTCCCAATGTTATCTCCTTGGTATCCTCAACATTGTTTTTTATGACTAGTACAATAAATTCCAATATAGCTTGGTCATATATCTTATTGTCCGCAATATTCCACTGCTTCAATAGTTCTTCCGATGCTCTATTCCTATTTAAGACATATCCAAATTTATCTATTCTCAAAGTGGGTTGGGACGTCTCATTGAAAAAACGAGCCAAAACTTCATTTTTTTGATTGGCTTGCATTTCGGCTATTTTAATTGCACAAATTGACGAAACACTCTTTAAGATGTCCAAGTGTTCTTGTTTGAAAAAATACTTTTTTGAATGCTCGGAATCTATCACGCCTATCAGGTTTCCTTCAAAAATCAAGGGTACGGCTATTTCCGACTTTCTGGATATGTCATCCACGATGTATCTGGGATCTTTGGTACAATCCCCTACTATCTCGGCAATACCGGATTGGCCTACACTACCAACTATCCCCTCTCCCATCTCCAAATAGATGGGGTTCACTATAACCCCTGGATCTATGATCTTCGGCCCTGATGCTACTCTTTGAACCAATCTGTTCTTTTTTTTGTCGAAAAGGTAGATCACGCAGTCTTCCAGATCCAAAAGTTTGACACAATTGGAAACCACATCCCAAAGTATGTCTTCTATACTGCTTTTCTTGTAGGTGTGCTTAAAAGTATGCTCTACAAGATGCTTGACTATTGCTAAGTGCGTTTCTAAGTAGTTCATTTTAGGGGCAAAAGGATATCTAAATATATGATTTTATAATAAATATTTATTATTAATCACTAAAATTTGCAATATCCTTGCCAAATCCACATCCTTTAAAGATTGATTTCCAGAATGAAAAAATCGCTCTCACCCCTTATGAGGCTATTGTACTGAGTAAGAATCCAATCGCCTTTGAATCCTAGGTATGTTCGAAGAAACAAATGATATGGTTTCGTAGACAAACCCTACACCATCCGAGTAATAGATGTTGTCCAACCCAGGAAGCAATGTGCCATCTGGGTTGCTTTTGGCATAGCGATGGGAATTTATACTAGTGAAGTTTCCTGCCTCTACAATAAACTCACTGGTTCCTTGCTGCAAGGTTTCATATGTGTTGCCCCAATCCTGTTCATTCAGAAGACGTTCGGAAAAATCATTGTTTGTGAATTTAATCGCTCCTGTCTCCCAAACTAGGTAACCCAAAGAATCCCTCAACAACTCTGTACGTTCCCCATTGACATTAAGTAGCGGGTTATTGTCATCGTTCCCTGAAGTAAGCGTCTTGAACTCGAAATAGGTATTGCCATTTGCTTCCTGAGTGCCAACAACCTCCACAGAGTCTATTACACCAGAATAATCATATTCTTCGGTACTTGTGTTGTAGATGTAGTTTTTGTACACCCATGAGTTACCGACTGTCAAGGCATAGAAATTGCTAGCTTGGGTCCCTCCTGTTTCACAATTCCCGTCATCGTCGTTGGAACAAGAAAAAATAAATGCAATGGCACATAATGATAAGATAAGTACGTTTCATAAAAGTTGGTTTTTTGATTAAATGAATGAAATAAAACGTAATTATGCTTCTATGGGTATTGGGAGTTTTGGTTTAGTTATGCATACAAACGTTGGCAAATCTCCTTTATTACATTGTGGGTTCAATTTATTTTATCTATTGCCAAAATGGGGTATTTCTCTTTTAATTCCCATAATTCCTTTTTTTGTTCCTCTGTGAACCTGTATCTATCCTTGGATATGTCAAACCCCTTGGATGCATTGCTTTGCCTAATGTTTTGTACTGCTTTGAAGTGAGCTGAAAGTACCGTAATGTAATCTTGATAGGTTGCACTCTTTGAATAACGGTATTCAAAACCCGTTTCTTCATTGATGCGTTTCTGAAATCTTGCAACTAGTTGGGCATCTGTAACAAATTCTTCATCAAACTTGATTTTGCTACTCACATCCACTCTTATCGTATCCTTATATGTCGCTTTAAATTCTGGCCATGGTGCTGGAGGTGGTGGAGGCAAGGGAACATCTGTCGGTTTCTTGAAATCCAATGTGGAAGGAGGTAACCTTCTTCCAAAACTTCTACTCACAAAGCGTTGATTCAATGTGTTGGGGTTATGAATCAAATACCTTATTTTAACCTGATTGACGGCATACAGTTCCGCTTCAAATTCCTTTATACGCCTTAAATCAATGTCTTTGTCTGCCGAAAGAACAACTGTTAATTCGTATGCGAAGTCTTCTCTTAAAGTATTCCTATGTTCTCGAACATCTTCCCTTAGTTGATTTAAAGCCATCTGTTTTCCTTCCCCATTGACAATGAGCAAATTTCCATTGGAATCCAAAGTGAGTGTGTAATTAACTTCCTGTCCCCTGTAATAACTTCTGTCATTATCATAAAATAGACCAACTGGCAATTCTATGTTGGAATATTCTTTTTGAAAGGATTCATCTATTGTCTTGTAATCGACAATGTCAATCTTGGACAAACCAAAGGCAAGAATAGCTAGACTTGTAAAATGAATGGCTAGCCATTTATATTTCCTTCTTCCCAGCACTGTAATTAGAGTCTTCCAAGTTTCTAGATACATTACCATGACAAGCAAGATGAAAGGCACATAAAGGTAAGAGAGATAAGGGAAGTCCAAGAAGTTGATGGACATGATGCCAAACATCAGTCCTATTTTTCCAAACCAAAACATGAAAGCCCCATTCAATGCAACTTGATCATTTATGATGCGATGTCTTTTTATGTTTCTTCTCGAAAAAACTGATTGTGGCCTACTAAACAAAAAAGCTATGGCTATGGAATTCCCCAATATCAATGACAATGAAGCAAAGAACAGATTGTAAAAGTCCCTATTGGTTTCAATAACAATGATTGGAAGATAACCAAAGCCCAAAGACATTACCCTAAAGGTTTCCCTCAATACGTAAAAACCGCCATAAATGGAAAATGCAGTGCCTAGACCTATAAGAATGGACATCATTATTCGATGTTTGGAAATTCCTTTAAAATTTACTGTGGCATCGTAAAAGCGTCTTTTGAATCTCATAGGCGAATGGTTGTACTTTATGGGTATGCCCATTCTTGAAAACGTTACAATACTTCTATTGACTTTGTAAAAAAAATCAACTAACTTCGTTTAACTGGTGATATAAACCCCCTGAAAAACTTAAAATACATATTATTAATTTTCATTCTGACTAACCTTGGATGTAAATCCGAAAGAGATTTTAGTGGAAATTACTCCAGTTGCCTCAACGAACTTTATGGTGAGTTGTACATTGAAAATGATTCAATGAGGTCAGCAACTAGTATGGGATACATTTCAAATTGGAGAAAATTCGAGGTTAAAAACGACACGCTTTATCATATATATTTTGGAGAGCTGGGAGGTTCGGCAAAAGCAAAAATAAGCTTCAGTGGAAAAGATGGATTCGAGCTTTACTATCCTAAAGATAGTGTCACTTATACATTTAAAAAAATAAATGATAAAATTAATTGGAATGTTCGATATGACGAATTTTGGAACACGTTTAATAACCGAAGAATAAACTCTAAATGTTTTTTTGAATCTGAGAAAACTAACTGACTTTAACTCAAACGTAACTGACATACACTCGGGTTCTGACAAAAATACACAAAGAACTTCCATACTTTGCGAAATAACTTGTAATCGAGACGACGTAGTATTCATTTGTAATTGCATGATAAATAATGCTTTAAAAAAATATGCAAAAAAAATTGCTTAGTTTAGACTAAATGAAAGTCTAGTGCTTTTTTTTACATTTAACGTTGTATACAATTCCCATATAAAGAAACTCTATTAATTTCTTGAGATAACGTCAAATTTTAAGGCTTTTTTCAAAAAAAAATAGAGTTAAAAAAGCGGTAAACCCTTATAAACAAAGGAGTTCAAACAAAAGTTAACAAAATTTGACGTTAGTCAGAATTTAACAAAATCAAAATGGAAGGAATAGGAAACACACCTCTTATCAAGTTAAAACATCTTACTGATTCTGATAGTGCAGATGTTTATGTCAAATATGAAGGAGCAAATCCGACCGGTAGTATGAAAGACAGAATGGCTCTTTCTATGATTGAAGGTGCTGAAAGAAGAGGAGAATTGAAAACTGGCGGAACAGTAGTTGACTATACAGGTGGAAGTACTGGTAGTTCTTTGGCAATGATATGTTCGGCAAAAGGTTATAAGGCTCATTTTGTTTCATCTGATGCATTTGCCGAAGAGAAACTGCAAACAATGAGGGCTTTTGGTGCAAAGCTAGACTTAGTTCCAAGTGAAAATGGAAAAATAACAGCAAAAGTCATAGATAATGCTATTAAAAAAGTTAGAAAGATAGCACTACAACCCAATACGTTTTATACAGATCAATTTAAAAATATTGATAATCGCAATGCTTATCACAAGATGGCAAATGAAATAATGGCTGTTTTAGGAACGGACATAGATGAGTTTATTACTGGTGTGGGAACAGGTGGTTGTTTTTCGGGAAACGCGGAGGTATTAAAAAAAGAAATACGAGGAATTAGATGTATTCCAATAGAACCATATAATGTGCGAACATTGTCAGGCGGAGATACAAGTGGAACCCATAGACTTGAGGGAATGGGAGCTGGGTTTATTCCAGAGATATGTAGAATGGATTTAGCTGATGAAATAATTTCAGTAAAAGATGAAGATGCCTATGAAACTGCGAGAAAGTTGGCAAGAATAGAGGGCGTTTTTGGAGGAGTTACTTCTGGTTCTAACGTATGGGCAGCTATACAAAGAGCAAAGATAATTGGAAAAGGAAAAACAATTGTAACCGTTATTTGTGATTCAGGATTAAAATACTTGAACGGAGATTTATATAAATAAAATAGAACCAAATTAAAATTAAACGAAAAACCACCAATATTCATTATAAACCTGACATACAAGACTCAACTGGAAAAAGTTGACCAATTCTTAGACGACACATCGAATTCCTCAATGAACAAACAGTATTGAATAAGATCCTTTTAAAGTTAATGATTTAGCCAATTACCAATAGACAAAATTCATACCGACCAAGATCTGTGAAGAATTGAAATTCTTAATGGCATAAGAACTACCCAATCAATCCCTTGACGGCCTCAAAATCCAATCCGCCATAATTACCGGAACTCATCAACAACAAAGCTTTGTCATCAAATTTTTGAGAAAACAAAAATGCTTTGAAATCGTCAGGATTCGTATAGATGATTAAATCGTCTCGTTGAAAGGCCGTCGCTATTTGTTCGTGTGTCACTGCATCCAGTTTTTTTATTTCCACAGCGTGTGGGGAGTAAAACACGACAGCGACATCGGCAGCATCCAAAGCTCCTTTGTATTCCTTCAGGAATTCTGCATTCAAGCTACTGTAGGTATGCAATTCCAAACAAGCCACCAAAGTCCTGTTCCCGTATTGCTCCTTCACGGCATTGGTCGTTGCTTCCACCTTGCTTGGTGAGTGCGCAAAATCCTTGTAGGCCACGCTGTTTTTACTTTCTGCAATTTTTTCCAACCGTTTGCTCGCTCCTTTGAATGTGGCAATGGCTTCATAGAAATCATCCTCGTCTATGCCCATGTGTTGACAAATCCATTTCGCACCAGCCAAATTGTTCAAGTTGTGCTTCCCGAAGACCTCAATCGGCAAAGGCCCTTCGGGCGTTTCCAACAATGTCTCTCCATTTTCCACGGTGAATTCCGGTGTTTGGTATGCCAGTTTGCGAATGGGGTTCAAACTCTCTTCCACCACACGCTTTACCTCGGCATCTTCTTCGTTGTAATTTATGCTTCCACCATTGACGATGCTATCCACGAAAATACGGAATTGTTCCACATAGTTGTCGTACGTGGGAAACACATTGATGTGATCCCAAGCTATGCCGCTCAACAAGGCAATATTCGGTTTGTACAAATGAAATTTGGGACGCCTGTCTATTGGGGAACTCAAGTATTCGTCTCCTTCCAAGACGATGAAATCATTGTCCTCTGTTAGTTTAACCATCACATCGAACCCTTCCAATTGTGCGCCTACCATATAATCGACATCACGATCGTGATAGTGCATGACGTGCAATATCATCGAGGTAATGGTCGTTTTCCCATGACTACCACCAATGACTACTCTTGTCTTATGCTTGGATTGCTCGTATAGAAATTCTGGGTAGCTGTATATCTTAAGTCCCAACTCCTGCGCTTTCAACAACTCGGGGTTGTCTGCCTTGGCATGCATGCCCAAAACAATGGCATCCAACGCATCGTTTATTTTCTCTGGAAACCAACCAAAGGCTTCTGGCAACAATCCTTTGGCTTCCAATCGTGATTTTGAAGGTTCGAAAATGGTATCGTCACTTCCCGTTACCTTATACCCCTTGTTATGCAATGCCAAAGCTAGATTGTGCATTGCACTACCGCCTATAGCTATAAAATGTACATTCATTGTTTTATTTTGAAGATGATTCAAAGATACTTTTTTTAGGAATGAAGCAATGGCTTTTCAATATGAATTTCACTGAATCTATTCCTCTTTCAAAACCACTAAAAACTACCAACCCAATCAAACTATAGGTTTTCAATCAGTTCTTTTTCTTTTCGAAATGGTTTCAAATCTTTATCTGCTATGGCTTTTTCTATCCATACCAAAGCTTCGGTTTTGTTTTTTTTGTGCTTGTATATTTGGGCCAACCTGTAATAGGCCCAAGATTTGGGTACGCCATCCTTTGCACTGTGGTTTTCCAAATACTGCTTCAAGCAATGTTCGCCTTTGTCCAACTGCAAATTATATTCTGCACACACCTTCCCTATTTGATAGTGCATGGCATTCCGTTTATGCTTAACACCAGAAGCCTCTATGTTCTCGATGGCTTTTTCGGGCTCTTTTTCACTTTCGTATAGGTTGGTGAGTTTGTCGTAACACGTAATCGAACCTCCTTCGTTAATCGCCAACTTATAATATTTTTCGGCTAACTCCGGCTCGTCATCGTATTCATAGATGTAACCTTTTGCCAAATAACCATCCACTTTGGACAAAGCTTCCAATTCGTTGGCATACTTAAACGATTTCTTTTTGCTTCCTCCTACGATTCCTGGCAATTGCATGTACAACTCGACCAACGCCCAGCGTGTATCTATGTGCTTGGGATCAAGCTCGGCAGCCTTTACAAAAGAAGACTTCACATCTCCAATAATGCCCAAAGCCCTTATTTTGCTAATGCTAAGTGCTTTCATACCCAAAGCACCACCATATTTGTAATGGTAATTCGCCGTATTGGGTTTGGCTGCCACAAGTTTTTTGTACTCCTTCGCGGCATCATCCCACTTTTTTTGATGCCCATAGGCATCTCCCAACAGTTCGATGGCCTTTAAATCCTTTGGGTTGTTCGTTACGAAGGGACTCAATAAGCTTTCAGCCTTTGCAAAGCTCTTTTTTGCTATGAATTGCTCAGCCTCATCGTAAGGAGATTGCCCAAAACATAGCAATGAAAAAAACATTAAAAAAAGAAATGATCGCATAGGTTAAAATAATTAAGGCAAAAATAATATTCTATTGGTATTGTTTTTGATTTGTTTTAAAAAAGTTTTCGTTAACTTTAAAAACGCTTCTGTTCCCTCAAGGAAACGCAGACTTCACACATTTAGTGTTTTAAGTCGTCTTTTGGAGAGGTACATTGCATAAAAAAACAAAAAATGAACAAGTACATACCCATATTGATGATCATCCTTTTTGCCAACACTTCCTTTTCCCAAGACAAAGACTATTCCGAATCATGGAAAAAAGTCAATGCCCTTGAAACTGAAGGCTTGCCAAAATCGGCTTTGGAAAAAGTCGAGGAAATCGAGAAGAAGGCAAAGGCAGATGGCAATGCTCCGCAAACAATAAAGACCTTGCTCTTTAAAAGCAAATATGCCTTGACTCTCGAGGAAGATGCCCAACTTGGCATAATAACCAGCATAAAGGCGGAAATAGAAAAAAGTAGTTCGCCAACCAAGAATATACTCGAAAATGTATTGGCCAATCTGTACTGGCAATATTTTCAGCAAAACCGCTATAAGTTCTACAACCGAACCAAAACTGAAGGCAAAGTAGACACGGAAGATTTTAGAACTTGGGACCTTCAAACATTGTTCAATGAAGTACACATCCATTTTAGCGGCTCCCTAAGCAATGGTTTGTTACTACAACAAACCAAGTTGGAGGATTACAAGGCGCTTTTGATAAATCCAAAGGATTCGAAGATCTATAGACCAACGGTTTTTGACTTTTTAAGTCACAATGCCTTGACTTTCTATTCCACGAAAGAACACCAAATAACAAAGCCCTCCTATAAATTTGAAATTGACGACTCTGCATTTTTGAGTGAAGCCGAAGATTTTTCACGATTGAACATAACTTCCAAGGATTCCATCTCTCAAGAATTGAATGCCCTCAAGATATACCAAGCCCTAATCAAGTTTCATTTAAAAGATGAAGCACCACACGCTTTGGTAGATGTAAACATCCATCGTTTGCAGTATGTAAGTCAAAATGCCATCTTCGACGACAAGGAAGCGATTTTGACAAAAATGTTCAAAGCTGAAAGTTCAAAATATGAATCACACGAGGTTTCTACCTTGTATGATTATGAAATTGCCAACATTTACAGTACTCAGGCTCAAGATTACAATGCCAAGACAAAGCCAGAAAACAGATGGAAGCTCAAGGATGCATTGGACCTATGCAATGCAGCAATATCAAAATTCCCAAAAAGCAGAGGAGCCGAAAAATGCATTGCGCTAAAAACCAACATACTTAATCCCAACTTGCAAATCAAGACGGAAAGCCATTTGCCAATACAAACCGACGCACGATTGTTGTTAACATATAAGAATCTGGAGCAACTGGACTTTAAAGTCTACAATCTTTCCGAAAAACAATTTGAAATCTTCAAAAAGACATATAGAAAGGAGGAACAACAAAAGATCATTTCCAAATTGGACGTAGAAAAACAATGGCAGACCACATTGAAGAATGAAAACGACTACCAAAATCACAACACGGAAATCCTATTGCCCAAGCTGGACAATGGTCGTTATCTAATTGCGGCATATACAACGGATTTGGACACCAACTTCTCATCCCATGCAACGATACAAATCACCAACATTGCAGCTGTGGAACATGAAGACAATGCACACAAGCACTTCCAGTTCATAGACAGAAACAATGGAACTCCAATTGCAAATACCACCGTACGAGTAAACTACCTATACGACAACAAACAGGAAGAAGAAACCAAAACTACGGATGCATTGGGAAGAATAAAGATTGCCAAGACCAAAAGAACCCGTAGAAACTTGAAATTGAAGATAGTTTCCAAAAGCGATACCGGTTATTTCGGAGACTACTACATATATGGCCATTACAGACAAGATAGAGATCCCAAGCCATACAACAGCGCATTCGCATTTACTGACAGAAGTATTTACAGACCAGGGCAAACAGTCCATTTCAAAGCCATTGCCATACGAACCAAAAATGGCAAATCCGAAGTTCTGACCAATGAAAAGATAACTTTGAAATTGATGAACACCAATTACGAAGAAGTAAAAACACTTGAATTGGTTACCAATGAACATGGATCGATTGCAGGAGAATTCATCTTACCCAACGATGGTTTAACGGGGAATTTCAACATTCATTTGAGCGGTAGGAACTTAAATGCCAACACCTCTTTTTCAGTAGAAGAATACAAACGTCCAAAATTCGAAACGAGCTTCAAACCCATCACTGAAACCATCCGAATCAATGATAGTGTTTCTGTAAAAGGAGATGCTTTGGCCTATGCAGGAAGCAAGATTACGGACGCAAAAGTGACCTACCGTGTAAAACGTAGCATAAAATTTCCACATTGGTATTATTGGTCTAGACCTAACCCTTACTTTGGCGAAGCTCAAGAAATAACAAGAGGAGAAACGACTACTGATGCCGATGGCAATTACGAAGTCACCTTCAAGGCCATTCCTGACCAAAGTACAAACAAGGACAATATGCCAGTATTCAACTATGAAATAACCGCTGACGTCACGGACATCAATGGAGAAACAAGAAGCGCGACCACAATGGTTAGAGTTGGATACCATACGCTCACTGCAAATTTGGAAATAGATGACAAGCTGGACAAGACTAACAAAAAACACAGCTTGTCCATAGACACAAAGAATTTGAATGGCGAGTTTGCTCCTGCAAAAGGTACCATTAAAATTTACAAGTTGTTGGCTCCAGATCATGTATTGAGAACAAGGCCTTGGGCAGCTCCAGACTATCAAAATTTTTCAAAGGAGGAATTCAAAAAATTATTTCCACACGATGCCTATGCAGAGGAAGACCAAAGCAAGAATTGGAAAAAAGGGAAGCTGGTTCTTAACGAGTCATTCAACACAGACAAGTCCAAGACTCTCGATCTAGGAAATATGAAACGCTGGGAATCGGGTGAATACATCATCGAATTGGAAACCAAAGACAAATTTGGACAATTGGTGAAAGATGAAGCCAGAACATTTCTATACAGTGAGAAAGATGAAACATTGGCCGATAAAAAATTGTTTAGCATCACTACGGACAAAAACGAATACAAGCCCAACGAAACGGTTATGGTGACATTGGCTTCGGCTGCAAAGAACATTGTTGTTACCGTGGATGTAGAAAAAGATAGAAAAATAATCAATTCCTACACCATTGAACTAAACAACGACAAGAAAACAATTGCAATTCCAGTAACTGCAGAAGATTTAGGTGGCTTTGCCATAACCTATAGTTTTTCGGCCTTCAATGACTTTCAAAGCAATAGCGTAAACATCAATGTACCTTATCCCAAAACAGATTTGGAAATCGAAACAGTGACCTTCAGGGACAAGCTACAACCGGGAACCGATGAAACTTGGGCTTTCAAGATAAAAGGACCAAAAGGCGACAAGGTATCTGCCGAGTTGTTGGCAAGCATGTACGATGCCTCTTTGGATCAGTTCAAACCTCACTCTTGGAACTTCTCTCCCTTGCATCGTCCTAGATACAGTTCCCACTTCAATCGCAATGCACGCAACAGCTTCTCTACGGTAAACTTCAATATTAGACGCAACAACCTAAACACACATTACCCGCAACAGCAACAATACGACCAATGGAATTGGTTCGGACTACATTTTGGTTATATGAATACTCGCATAAGGATGAGAGGAAACAATAATATAGTGGTCTTGGAAGATAATCTTGAAATGGAAGAGTCTCCTATAGCTATGAAAGTTGCTCCTGCTCAAATGGGTAATAGATATGGAAATGATGAGCAATGGACACCAAAAAATGCTGGTCACGCAGATGGTGACTCCAAAGCATCTTATGAAGAAGAAGGCAATAACAATGAAAAAAGTAAAGAAAAACAAGGCTTTCCCAATGTCATTATCCGAAAAAACCTTCAAGAAACAGCATTTTTCTTTCCGCAGTTGCAAACGGACAAGGACGGCAACGTCAACTTCAGCTTTACCACTCCGGAAGCATTGACCAAATGGAAGCTCCAGTTGTTGGCACACACCAAAACTTTGGAAAGTGCGACAACGACATTGGAAACTGTAACCCAAAAGGAGTTGATGGTATTGCCAAATGCACCACGTTTCTTACGTGAAGGAGACAACATCTCAATAAGCACAAAAATCTCGAACCTCAGCAAGAAACAATTGTCAGGGCAAGCCATCTTGCAACTTTTCGATGCCGTTTCCGGAAAAGCCATAGATACAATGCTTAACAATGCATCAAATAGAAAAGACTTTGTAGTTGATGCCAAAGGGAATGCCCAAGTCACTTGGTCCTTGGATGTCTCAAGCGACGTGCAAGCCGTACAATACAAGATAATAGCAAAATCCGGTAACTATAGCGATGGCGAACAAAATGCCTTACCCGTTTTAACGAACAGAATGTTGGTAACGGAAACATTGCCCATGTGGGTAAGAAGCAACCAAACCAAGACTTTCACCTTGGACAAGTTGAAGACCAACGCCTCGACGACACTCAAAAATCACAAGCTAACGTTGGAAATGACAAGCAATCCAGCTTGGTATGCTGTACAAGCATTGCCTTACTTGATGGAATATCCCTACGATTGCAACGAGCAAACATTTTCTCGCTACTATGCCAATGCGTTGGCCAGTCACATAGCGAATTCCAATCCAAGGATTCAAGAAGTATTCAACCAATGGAAAAATACAGATGCCTTGCTTAGCAACTTGGAAAAGAACCAGGAATTGAAATCCATCTTGATTCAAGAAACACCTTGGTTACGAGATGCCCAAAGCGAAACGGAACAGAAAAAGCGCATCGCCTTGCTGTTCGATTTGAACAAGATGAAAAATGAATTGTCATCTGCCAAGCGCAAGTTGGAAAGCAACCAAATGTCTTCTGGTGCATGGTCATGGTTCTCCAACCGAAGAGCCAATCGCTACATCACCCAACACATAATCACAGGGTTTGGGCATTTGAAGCAACTCAAGGTAGAAACTGGTGACAATGCCAAAATGATCGAGAAGGCAATTCGTTATTTGGATGCAGCATTCATACAAGAATACAAGGACATCAGAAAGTACGACAAAGATGTAGATTTAAGCTTGGATCACCTAAGCTATACACAATTGCATTACTTGTACATGCGAAGCTTCTTCAATGACATCAAAACCTCCAATGAGGTCGATGAGATCATTGCCTACTACCATTCGCAAATTAAAGAGTATTGGTTGTCGCGTCCACTGTATGCAAAAGGAATGATGGCTTTGGTCACTCACAGGATGGATGATGGCAAAACAGCTTCCAAAATATTGAAGTCCTTGAAGGAGAATGCCATTGTCTCGGAAGAACTGGGAATGTACTGGAAGGCAAACACCAATTCTTGGTTCTGGTACCAAGCACCAATTGAAACACAAGCTTTGTTGATCGAGGCATTCTCTGAAATCGAAAATGACACGAAAACCATAGACAACCTCAAGATCTGGTTGTTGAAGAACAAGCAAACCAACCGTTGGAAGACAACAAAGGCCACCACAGATGCCGTATATGCACTATTGTTGCAAGGAAGTGATTGGCTTAGCGTCACCGATATGGTAGATGTGGTGATCGGGGGACAAAAGATAGAGCCATCAAAACTGGAAAATGTAAAGGTGGAAGCAGGAACAGGTTATTACAAAACCGCTTGGAACGGAACGGAAATAAAACCCGAAATGGCAGAGGTAAAAATATCCAAAAAAGGAAAAGGCATAGCCTGGGGAAGTCTCTACTGGCAATATTTTGAAGATTTGGACAAAATAACTGCAGCCGAGACACCATTGAAGTTAAAGAAGAAACTCTTCTTGAAAACCAACACGGACAAAGGAGAGGAGATCTCGGAAATAACCAAGGGCAGTGAATTGAAAGTTGGTGACTTGGTTCGTGTTCGCATAGAGCTAAGAAGCGACAGAGCCATGGAATTCGTCCATATGAAAGACATGAGAGCTGCAGGAATGGAACCCATAAACGTATTGTCCCAATACAAATACCAAGATGGTTTGGGCTACTATGAAAGCACGAAAGATGCCTCCACGAACTTCTTTTTCGATTACTTACCTAAAGGTGTCTATGTATTCGAATACGACTTAAGGGTCAACAACGCCGGTAACATGAGCAATGGCATCACCACGATACAAAGCATGTATGCCCCAGAATTTAGCAGTCACAGCGAAGGCATTAGGGTCAACATCAAATAATCTTAAAAAAATCCTGCATTCGCAGGATTTTTTTTGTCTAAACGGAATGGGTTGTTCACTCATCGAAAAGACCACTATCCTAATTCTAAGTTTTATCCTAACATTTAATGTGTTCTCTTTACAACGCATTAAAAACCAATCGTCATGAAAACCATCATCACCTTATTGTTATTTTCCTCCCTATGTTTCGTTAAGCTACACGGGCAACACAACGTTAAACTTTGGAACAAGGTAGAATCTTTGGAATTAAAAGGAGAAGTAAAAAAAGCCAATGCTTTGGTGAGCAAGATTTTAAAGAAAGCAAAACGGGACAATGATAGCAAAACCATCATCAAAAGTTTCATTTACAAATCCAAATTCAACCTCATCTTGCTTGAAAATGGCGAAGAAAACTTCATCAAGAGCGTAGTTTCAGAAATAGAGACCAATGCCTTTCCAACAAGCGCCATATTGGAAAGCATCTATGCCAATTTTCTAATCGACTTTTACAACAAGAATAGTTATAAGTTCAGAAACAGAACACCTATCGAAAACAAAGACGATGACATCTACACTTGGGATCTATCTAGCTTGAAAGCAAAAATACATCAACACATTCAAAATTCGATTTCCAATACTGAAGGGTTAAAACTAATAGAACTAAAAGATTACATCGAAATCTTGGAAGGTCAAACGAACACCCTAAAATACAGACCAACCCTGTACGATTTTTTAATTGGGAATGCCATTGCTTTTTATAGTAGCCATATGGTATCAGCTTATGGCACGCATGACATTGAAAATGAAAAAAGCCATTATAAATCACCTAGTGCATATAGCAATCTCAACATAGAAGTAGTAGATAGCATCTCTCCCATCCATACCTTGAAGCTATATCAAGATTTGGAACGTTTCCACTTAAAAAAACAAAATCTATATCCATTGTTCGATGCCTTCACCAATCGTCTAACGTATTTGAATGGAAGACATTTTACTTTTAATCACAATGAAAACCTTGATGAAGCAATAGAAAAAACCATAGAACGCTACAAAGAC